>NZ_JBQISV010000181.1:0-1535 GCF_056800975.1 Acutalibacter sp. | reverse complement strand
TGCTCCCAAAGGCCCCCTTGCTAAAGGCTGCGCCCGCAGGCGCGTTTCGAGGCCAACCGCCGCAAAGCGGCGGCTCTTAGGCCGAGATGGCTGGCACCGCCGCAGGCGGTGACTGGGGGATTCCGTATCTCCCTGACCGCCAAGGCACGCCCCCGCGTAAAAATCTGTGAATGGATATTCCCCCGAAATAAAAACACTGGAATTTTTCCCCGCCTTGTGTTAATATAGTAATTAGTGATTTTATGGGCGCCTGCCCGTTTTAGGGGGTACATAATTTTGACCTATTTCATGTCCGCAATTCTGGGCTTTGTTCAGGGCGTGGCCGAATTTCTGCCCATCTCCAGCTCGGGGCACCTCACCCTGTTCCAGCACTTCTTCGGCATGGAGGAACCCGACCAGCTTTTCAATGTCCTGCTCCACTTTGCCACCCTGCTGGCGGTGTGCGTGGTCTATTGGCGGGACATCTGGGAGATGATTGTGGAGTTTTTCTCCTTCTTCACCGACCTGTTTTCCCACCGGCGCTACCGGGGCAACCCCCCGGAGGCCCGGCGGATGGTGCTGCTCATCATCGTGGGCACCCTGCCCCTGTTTCTGGTGCTGCCTATCCAGGACAGGGTGGAGGCCTTCGGCAGCAACCCCATGTTCGTCTGCGGGGCTTTGCTGGTAACGGGCTGCATCCTGTTTCTCTCCGACCAGATGGCCCGGGGATACAAGACCGCCCGGAACGCCACCCTTCTGGATGTGCTGCTGGTGGGCGTGGCCCAAGGCTGCGCCACCATTCCGGGGCTGTCCCGGTCGGGCTGCACCATCTCCATGGGCATGGTCCGGGGGTTCGACCGGAAATTTGCCGTGCGCTACTCCTTCCTCATGTCGCTGCCCGCGGTGCTGGGGGCCACCCTGCTGAAGGTGCTGGACGTGATGGAGCTGGAGGGGGGTGTGCCGGCGGAGAACCTGCCCAAGTACCTGCTGGGTATGGTTGTGGCCGCCGTGGTGGGCTATTTTTCCATCCAGCTGGTGAGGCTGCTGACCAACAAGGGCCGCTTTGGCGCCTTCGCCTACTACTGCTGGGGGGCGGGCGCGCTGTTCATCCTGCTGAATATCATGGACTGGACCTTTGTGCCGGCGGCATAGGCTCCCTCTTTGAGGGAGCTGTCAGCCGTAAGGCTGACTGAGGGAGTTTTTGTCACTCCCTCCGTCACGGCTTCGCCGTGCCACCTCCCTCAGAGAGGGAGGCCAGTATGAAAGGAACGAGTATATATGGCAACACAAAAGAAAACAGGGGGGAGCCGGTCCGCCTCCGGTGGAGGACGGGGCGGTTCCTCCCGCTCCGGCGGGGGGAGTCGGGCAAAATCCGGCCGGACGTCCAGCGCCCAGCGCCCGGTCCGCCGGGAGGTGGGCGCATTGGTCTGCCTGCTGCTGGCCGTCTTCTCTGCCCTGGGCTACTTCAATATGCAGGCCATCTTCATCAGCTGGTTCTGCGCCCTGCTCAAGGGCCTGCTGGGCTACGGCTTTCTGCTGGCGCCCCCCGCCCTGGT
>NZ_JBQISV010000180.1:0-1548 GCF_056800975.1 Acutalibacter sp. | reverse complement strand
CTAAGCCGCTTCCCGGAGAGCGAAGTCCAAGCGCGCCTGCGCCTGCGCCTGGAGCAGGAGCAGATGCTGAAAAAAATTAAGGCGGCAAACCAGGGGAGCGCAGCGAAAGCATCAAGGTTTTACTCTGTCGGTTCACCAACCGGAAGCAGCTCCCGCCTAGGCCGCGCCTAGCGGGCTAGCGCCCGCCCGCACACCCTCCTCGCCGCTCCGCGGCTAACGGTTGTGCCGGGACCTAAGTTGTGCCTGGAGTCGCAGGCTGTAAAAGGCGGAAGGTGGTAACGCCCCTTTCCAGGTTGCGTGGGGCGATTTTGCGCTTTGGACCAAACGCCGTTAAGACTCCAGGCAGGACCCACGATAACCACTGCGTAGCAGAGGGTGTAAAGTTTAGGGCCGCCCTTTTCAAAGGGCGGTAGATTCCAAAGGCAACGCCTTTGGTCGCCCGTCGCAACGGGCGAAACACCTTTCGCATCTTTCCGGAGGGAGCATTTTTCTTTGCTTACTTTCTTTTTGCGATAGAAAAAGAAAGTAAGAGGCTGTCGCCCTGCAATCGAGTACCCCGCAAATACACCCCGGTGGGGTGTTTTGCGCGGACGGCGCCAGTCTCGGCGGGTCCCGTAGGGAATCCCGCCGATCCTCTAAAGGCCGCCGCCAGGCGGCCCTTCGGACGCGGTGCTCCCCTGCGGTGGTAAATATCCGCAATTGGACCACTCCCCTAGGCTGCGGGGGGCGATTTTTTGCTTTACTTCCAACGCTGTTTCCAGGGAGAAATCATGGTAATTGCAAGGTAAGGCCAAAGGCCGAGCAGGGTCTAAAGCTTCGGGCCGCCCTTTTCATAGGGCGGCCCGAAACTTTTCTTGCCTTGATTGTTTGCTTCCTGTTGTGTTTGGCCTTAGTTGCCGCAGGCGGCCCGGAACTCGGTCCAAACCTTGTTATGGGCCTCCTCCGCCGCCGCAGAGACGGTCTGGATCATCTCCCCGCCGGTGACGCTTTCCGGCAGGGTCAGGAAGCTCCGGTACGCCTCGTTGATGTGGCTCTCCGCCGCCTTGTTGGTGCAGTAGTACCCCATATACTCAAAGCACTGCGCCGAAACCTCCGGCCGGAGCACGTAGTCGATAAACTTGTAGGCCGCCTCCGGATTTGGGGCCTTGCTGGGAATAAAGGTCCCCATAATGCCAAAGCCTACCCCCTCGGTGGGGTATACCACCTTGAGATCTGGGTTCTGAAGCATGGCCAGGGTCACCTGGGAGGTGTACATCACCGCAGCCCCCACCTCCCCGCTGAGCAGGTCGTCCTGGAGGTTGTCGTTTTTGATAAGCCGGATGTTGGGCGCCAGCTCCAGCAGCTTCTTCCCGGCGTCCTGGATGAGCAGGATGTTTTCGGTGTTGTAGCTGGCGTTCATGATCTTCAGCGCCATCCCGTTGACCACCCGGTAGTTGCCAATAACCGCGATGTTGTCCCGAAGGGACTCGTCCCAAAGGTCGGCGTAGCCGGTGATCTCCTTCTCCACGGCGGCAGGATTGTAAACGATGGTCTGCACCCCCGAACCGT
>NZ_JBQISV010000179.1:0-1697 GCF_056800975.1 Acutalibacter sp. | reverse complement strand
GCCGAAACGAGCGCACTTCTTTTCTGATCTCCTCCAGATCCCGCTCGTAGAGCTGCTGCTGGGCAATGGTATCCCTCTGGGCTTCCATTTTCCGGACGGCGTCGAACTGCCGTGCCAGATAAACCAGAGAGCTTACCATAAAAGCTACCAGAACAACCAAAAGAATCTCATACAAAACCAAGTATTCCTCGTGAATTCCATTCTGCAGCTGTAAAAATGCTTCCATAATCAGCTCCAGAGCAAACATAAGCCAAACCGTGCGCTGTAGATGGCTCTCATCCTCTATAAGTAATCTAAAATAAATCCCGAACTGTGTTTTGTAAAGCATGAAAACCACAGGAACACAAATCAAAAAGCAAATCATCCAAAGAACCCAAAGATTGTCCCCCACACCAGAGGGAAGCATCATCCCCAGCACCAGACAACCAGCTGAAATGGCTACCTGAACCGTTCCGCCCATACAAGCTGCAGCAAAGGCCCTTCCAAAAGAAAGACCCCAGACCCATTTCACCCACAGGCTGCACATGAGGATAATGACCAGGGACAAAATGCCATAGTGAACAAGCCCGTGAATCTCTGCCACAGAAAGGGTATAGCTCAATGCCGTGGCTAGAAAAGGGGAAAGCAATAACACCGGCAGCTTTTTCGCCCGCTCCCGGGTGAGCCGTTCCCCCAAAATCGGAAACAGACAGGCGGCCAGTACCATATGCCCCACCACAGTGTCCATAAACGCTGGAAACAACCTAACAAGTGTTGACATATGATACCTCCTCCCTGCTGACAGCAACATCTGATTTTTCATTATATCATCATCCTGACGCAGCCGCAAGAAGAACTGAAAACCCAGCAGTGATTTACTGCACCTTTTACTGCACCTCCAAGCTGGTATATCCCATCAGATCATAATCCACAGCCGCTGCCGCCTCCCGGCCCTCCCGGATGGCCCACACCACCAGGGACTGGCCCCGGTGCATATCTCCGGCTGTAAACACACGCTCTACATTGGTCTCATAGGCTCCCGGCGCGGTTTTCACATTGGTCCGCTCATTGACCTCCACCCCAAAGGCCTTTGTCACATAGTCCTGACTTCCCAGGAATCCTGCGGCGATGAGCACCACATCCGCATCCAGAGTAAACTCGCTGCCCTCCACAGGCACCATCATCATACGGCCGGTCTTCTCGTCCTTTTTGCTCTCCAGCCGCAGGCAAACGGCCTGTTTCACCCGGCCATTTTTATCCCCGATAAACTCCTTCACTGTGGTGGTATAGATCCGGGGGTCCTGGCCGAAGAGGGCTATGGCCTCCTCCTGGCCGTAGTCGGTTTTCAGCACCTTGGGCCACTGGGGCCAGGGATTGTTCTCGGCCCGCTCTGCAGGCGGGCAGGGCATCATTTCCAGCTGAACCACGGATTTGGCTCCCAGCCGGATGGAGGTGCCCACACAGTCATTGCCTGTGTCCCCGCCGCCGATAACCAGCACATTTTTATGTTTGGTGCTGACAAACTGTTTGTCCGTAAGCTCCGAGTCCAGCAGGCTCTTGGTCACGCCCCGCAGGAAATCCACGGCAAAATAGATTCCCTCCAGCTCCCGTCCCGGCACCTTGATATCCCGGGGATTGGAGGCGCCGCAGGCCAGGATCACCCGGTCATATTCTTTCAGAAGCTTCTCCGGCTTTAGATTCGCGCCCACATTGGCGTT
>NZ_JBQISV010000178.1:0-1728 GCF_056800975.1 Acutalibacter sp. | reverse complement strand
GCCAACGGCACCCTTACCGTCGACTTTGACACCAAGACCCATGACAGCCTGCCCCTGCCGGAGGAGTACCGCTTTGAATACAGCGGCACCACCGACCAGGAGGTTGAGGTGGTGCTGGACTACCTCATCGGCCAATATGCCGCCCTGCTGAATTTCCAACAGCCCCAAAAGGCCATCTTCCGGGACCGGAACATCTACGGGGATTTGGATGTGGACTACCGGGTGTATGACGCCGCCGGGGACGACGTGGAGGATTTGCTCAACTACTCCTTCCGCCAGGCGGATTTCGCCCCCGACGGCGAGGGGAACCTGATGCTGATCCGGCTCTATGACAGCCTGGCCTGTGCGGAAAGGCTGGGGGACTACCCCCTCATCTCCCTGGAGGAGGCCCGCCAGGCCCTGCTGGAGGGGCAGTATATCACCACCGTCCCCTACGACTTTCCCGGCGAGGAGCATGTATACGGCGGGGAGCTGGTCTACCGGGGGAGCCCGACGGAACAGTTTTTTATCCCCTACTACCGCTTCTATGTAGACGTCTCCCACGAGTTCCCCAACTGGGACGGCACCGAGCTGAAAAATTTCGGCGCTTACTACGTCCCAGCGGTGGAGCACCAGTACCTGGAACCTGGGTGGCAGTGGGATGGGTCGTTCAATTAGCAAAATGCCCCCCTTGTCAAAAGGGGGCCCGGAGTGGCGGGGGGATTCCGTTTACAGGAATGTTTTTGATGAATTGGAATCCCCCAGTCACGGCTGCGCCGTGCCAGCCCCCTTTAACAAGGGGGCCTTTAAAGCAGGACTGGGAGCTTCAAGCACCCAAGCCCCCCTTGTTAAAGGGGGCGGGGGGGATTCCTCAAACGGGGCAGTTCAAAGAATGGGAATCCCCCAGCCACCACTTAAACCGCCTGCAGCAGGCACAAAATCAGGCCGTAGACCACGCTGGCGCTGATGCCGAAGACCAGCACCGGGCCGGCTACGGTGAAGAGCTTGGCGGCGGTGCCGGTGATCAGGCCCTCGCTTTTAAACTCCAGGGCGGGGGACACCATGGCGTTGGCGAAGCCGGTGATGGGCACCAGGGTGCCCGCCCCCGCCCGCTTGGCCAGCTTGTCAAAAATCCCCAGCCCGGTGAGCAGGGCGGCGGCGAAGATCAGGGCCACAGAGGTGGCAGTACCGGCCTGCTCCTTGTCCAGCCCGTAGCTCTGGAACAGCTGGGTCAGCCCCTGCCCGGCGGCGCAGATGCTCCCACCCACCAGAAAGGCCCAGAGGATGTTTTTCCCCATGGGCGAGGGCTTTGACCTCTCGTTGACCAGCTTGCCGTAGTCCTGGTTGGTCATGTTCAAGCTTCATCCCTCCTTCAACGGTTTTCCCTATCATGCCCGCCGGGGGGAATTTTATGCGTTTTTGTATGAACCGCTCCCTGTCCGCATAGGCTGTACAGAAGGGAGTGAGCAAGTTGATCTATCCAAAGCGACAGCTGATTTTGACCGCCGCCGCCGCCATACTGGCCGGCTGTGTCCTCCATTTTTTGTATGAGTGGCAGCCCAGCGCCATCACCGCCCTGTTCTCACCGGTGAACGAGAGCCTGTGGGAGCATGTGAAGCTGGTGTTCTGGCCCTTCCTGGGGGCGGCGCTGCTCCTGAACCGGGACCGGCCCGGCGGGGCCCGGCCCTGGCTGCTGGTCCTGCCCGGGCTGTGCGCCCTCACCCTGATCCTGGGGTGGGTGTACCACGT
>NZ_JBQISV010000177.1:0-1810 GCF_056800975.1 Acutalibacter sp. | reverse complement strand
AGCCTACAAGAAGCGCGTGGAGGTGCAGAACCAGGACACCACGGAGGCCGGGCTGGACGCCGTGCGCACCCTGGTGTTCCAGGCCATGGCCAAGGAGCGGCCTGACCTTTACGCAGAGGTAACAAAATTCCTGGCCGCCAAAAAGGCCGAGGGCTTGGAGTAGAGGTGAGGCTTATGTGGTATGTACTGCAGGTATCGACAGGCAAGGAGATGGCAGTGACCAGCACCCTGACCAACAATCGGGTGCTGGCCTATACGCCCAGGGAGAACCGCCTGATCCGCAAAGGCGGCGGCTGGAGCCAGAAGGAGTACACCCTGTTTCCGGGGTATGTGTTCCTGAACCTGGACTACACCGCCGAGAACTATTACATGGTGAAGGCCATCCCCGGTGTGCTGCGGTTCCTCGGCCCGGACGGCCTGCACCCGTCCACGCTGACCTACCTGGAGGCCGAGTGGATCAAGCTGCTGGCTGGCGAGGGGAAGCCCCTGGAGCCTACCACGGCCCAGCTGACGCCGGAGGGCGAGGTCAAACTTGGCACCGGCATCCTCCAGCACTTCCCCAGCCGGATCAAGAAGATCGACAAGCACAGCCGCCGCGCTGCCGTGGAGTTGAGCGTGTGCGGCGAGAAGCGGATCATCCCATTATCGTTTAACCTTTTAAGCGAATAACAGGAACTTGTAAATGGTCGGAGGTTGATGCGTCCCTCCCCCCGTGAGCGAGGGACACATTGAGCGAAAAACCGGGCTGAAGATTGGGGGCCTGGGTGGCGAAGCGCACCCACCGGCCCCTGAAAATCAACCCGGCCTTTCCCGTCCCTCTGAAATACCGTTTAAGACGCCCACAGCCCCCTTTAAAAACCGCGCAAGGGCCTGGGTGGGGTAAACGGGCCTGTGAGAAATAACGCGCCTGTGCGGCCCCTGTGGGCCGTTTTTTGTGGGACGCGGGAAAGGAGGACGCCATGAGGCGAAAGAAAACCGGCGCTGCGGCTGCCCTGCTGGGGGCAATCGCGGAAGCGGAGGCTAAAACCACCGCCCAGGGCGAGGAAGATTTAAACGCCTTAAAAGACCTCTTAAAGCAGTTTTTACAAAAGGACGCCTCGCCGGAGCGGGCGGCGCTGAAGCGTGAGTATGACCTGGACTGTCCCCTGACCGGCCCCGGTGGACTCCGGCGCAAGCTGGGGGCCATTGATATGGAGTTCTTCGGGCGGGCCTACTTCCCCCATTACTTCAGCCGCCCCTCCCCTGAGTTCCACCGGGAACTGGATAATATCTGGCAGCAGGGTGTTCTGAAGGGCCGCGCCCCGCTCACCCCGGCAGCTGCCAAGGCAATCAACCGGCTTCCCGGTGTACGGCGGGTGGTGGCTGCGCCCCGTGGCCACGCCAAGAGCACCAACCTGACGTTCAAAGGCACCATGCACTCGGCTCTGTATGAGTACAAGCACTATCCCATCATTATTTCGGACAGCAGCGACCAGGCCGAGGGGTTTCTGGACAATATCCGGGTGGAGTTCGAGGAGAACGGAGCAATCCGGGCAGACTTCGGGGACCTGGCCGGTCCCGTGTGGCGGGCCAACGTCCTGGTGACCAAGAGCAACATCAAGATTGAGGCCATTGGCAGCGGCAAAAAAATCCGTGGCCGGAAACACCGCAACTGGCGTCCCGACCTGATTATTCTGGATGATGTGGAGAACGATGAGAACGTGCGCACCCCGGAGCAGCGGGCCAAGTTGGACAGCTGGTTCAAAAAGGCGGTATCCAAGGCCGGGGACGATTACACCGATATTGTGTATATTGGAACCCTGCTCCATTA
>NZ_JBQISV010000176.1:0-1827 GCF_056800975.1 Acutalibacter sp. | reverse complement strand
GAGGGGCCTGCCCCTCTGGACTCCTGTTTTCGCGTTTGGGGGTGGGGGGGGGGATGGGGGAGGTTGGTGGCTCGCGATGGGGGTTGGGGCTTTTTAGCGGCGGGGTGGGTTCAGGTCGCCCAGGGTGACGGCTACGGTGTGGCGGATGGGCTTCCACTCGGCGCTGCCGGCCATGGCCACGGCCAGAGCCGCCATAAAGCTGGCCATGAAGAAGGGGTAGGTGAAGCTATACAGCAGCTTGCGGCCCGGGCGGCAGGGGATGCGCCGCCACTCGGTGAGGAGCACCAGCAGGCCGGTGAAGTAGAGCCCCACATAGGTGCCGCCCAATGCTGCCAGGGCGGTGAGCACCACAGGACCGGTCTCCATGCTGTGGCTCACCAGTCCCACGGCAAACATGATGACATTGAGGATAAAGCCCAGGCCCATGAGCACAGAGGCCAGGGAGTTGACCAGCATGTCGTAGCAGGCAAAGCTGCCCCCGCAGAGGATGGCGCGGACCAGCTCTTTGCCGTTGCGGCCCATGATTTGCATGAGGCCCCGCATCCAGCGGGCGCGCTGGACCACGGACTGGCGGAAGCTGGTGGGCTGCTCGTCGTAGAGTATGGCGGAGCCGCAGTAGGCCACCTTTTCGCCCCGGCAGATCAGGTCCAGGGTGAACTCCAGGTCTTCGGTGAGGGCGAAGTAGTGCCAGCCGCCCACCTTTTCCAGCAGCTGGGCGGAGAACAGGAAGCCGGTGCCGGACACGCCGCAGCTGCTGTTCAGAAAGTCCCGGGGGCGGTTGAGGTATTCGGACTCCCGGAGAAAGTACATGCCATAGCCGGCGCTGATCCAGTTGTCGCCGAAGTTTTTGGCGTTGCGGTAGCCGGTGACCACCTGGCAGCCGTTGGAGAACACCTTGTTCATCTCGGCAATGTAGTTGGGGTCCAGGAGGTTGTCGGCGTCGAAGACAAAGAAGCCGTCGTATTTTTCGTGGGGGTAGTTTTGGGCGATTTTACCCAGGAGGAATTCAAGGGCGTAGCCCTTGCCCACCTGGGTCTGGTTGCGGCGGGACCAGACCACGGCCCCCCGGGACGCGGCCACAGCGGCGGTATTGTCGGTGCAGTTATCGGCCACCACAAAGACGTCGACCAGTTGGGCGGGGTAATTCTGGGCTTTGATGCTGTCGATGAGCTGGCCGATGACAGCGGCCTCATTTCTCGCGGCGATGAGCACAGCGAAGCGGCCCAGGCTTTTGGCCTGAAAGCGGCGGCCGGCCCCCCGCAGGCGGAGCAGCAGGTAGAGGACCTGGTAGCAGCAGCAGGCGGCGATCACCGCCGCGATGATGAGGTTGATATATGAGAGGGTTTTCATGGATTCCCGTCCTTTCCAGCTTGACTGTATGTTCTTGCTATAAGCATAATATGAACAAATTAAGTACAGCACGACGAATTTCTTACAAATTCCTTACGCGGGGTGCCCCCGCGGGCAATTCGCGGGGCGCGTTGGCACGCCAACGCGGAGGGGTGCGGGTAGCTAGGTTCGTAGTCGCGGTTTGGGGGTTGGTGGGGCCAGCGGAGTTTTTTAGGGCGTTTGGCGGTGGCTTTGGGGGCAGAGCTGGCATCGCGGGACAGAGAGTTGCCTGTACCAACGCTGTGGGGGCGCGGATTAAAAGTCTTTGAAGATTCTTAAGAAACTTTCTACAGAAAGTTTCTTAAGCCGCCGGAGGCGACCTTGGCCTTGACCTTAAAACACCCAAAAACGCAGGAGGGTAGGGGGTCTCGGCTTCGCCTCGGTCGGTTTGCAGCTTGTCTGCCACCGGCAGAAGCTCACCCCCCGTAAGGGGTTCCC
>NZ_JBQISV010000175.1:0-1835 GCF_056800975.1 Acutalibacter sp. | reverse complement strand
CCCCAGCCCCGCCTGCTGGTGCAGAAGAGCAGATAGACCAGGGAGCCCAGAGGCAGGATGTTTTGAGAGACCAAAAAGTCCTCGATCCCCGAGATATCCATCCCCAGCACCGTGAAGCCCGACCACAGGTTGGAGCCCAGGGCACAGGGCAGGGACAGCAGAAAAATCCCCGCCAGGTTAACCAGCACCGCCTTTCTCCGGGTGAGGTTCCAGCGCTCCATGGAGAAGGAGATGATGTTCTCAAAGACCGCGATGACGGTGGACAGGGCGGCGAAGGACAGGAAGAGGAAGAAGGCCGCCCCCCACATCCTCCCCATGGGCATGTGGTTAAAAATGTTGGGCAGGGTGACAAAGACCAGGGCGGGACCCTCCCCGGTGGACACCCCGAAGGCGGAGCAGGCGGGGAAGATAATCAGTCCCGCCACAAAGGCCACGCAGGTGTCCAGCACGCCGATGCGCAGCGCCTCCCCGGCCAGGCGGTGCTCCCGGCCGATATAGCTGCCGAAGATGGCGATGGCCCCAATGCCCAGGGAGAGGGTGAAGAACGCCTGCCCCATGGCCGCGAAGACCGTCTCCCCCAGAATCCAGTTCCCCTGGGCGTCGTAGACCAGGTTGCGGAAGTTGGGCTGGAGATAGAACCGCAGGCCCTCCCCCGCTCCCTCCAGCAGCACGGAGTTCACCGCCAGCACCACCATCAGGGCCAGCAGGCAGAGCATCATGATCTTGTTGACCCGCTCCACCCCGTTGCGCAGGCCCTGGGCGCACACCAGCATCCCAATACACACCACAACCGCCATGTAGGCCGTCATGGTCCAGGGCCGGCTGAGCAGAGCGCTGAACATTTCGGCCACTCCGCCGGCGTCCAGACCGGCAAAGCTGCCCCGGAGCATTTCTACAAAATAGTACAGCAGCCACCCGGCAATGACGGTGTAGAACATCATCAGCAGGTAGTTGCCCGCAAAGCCCACATAGCTGTACCAGTGCCACCTGCTGCCCGCGGGCTCCAGCCGCTGGAAGGAGCGGGCGATGCTGCGCTGGCTGGCCCGGCCCACGGCGAGCTCCATGACCATGACGGGCAGGCCCAGAACAATCAGAAACAGCAGATAGAGCAGTACAAAGGCCGCGCCGCCATATTTTCCCGTGATGTAGGGGAACCGCCACACGTTGCCCAGGCCAATGGCACATCCCGCCGAGATGAGCACAAAGCCCAGGCGGGAAGAAAAGGTCTCTCGTTTTTCCATGTCTCTCTCCTCGGATCTCTCCCCTGCCGTGCGGCCCTCCGTCCTAAATCTCAGAGGGGCGGGAACCAGGCGGGGGTGTATTTTCTGCTGCGGCAGGTCAATTTAGTATGCCCCATTATACATAAGGATGGACCGCTTGTCAATTTCCGCGGCCATTCAATTTCAGCAAAAAAGTAACAGCGGCGGCCCTCTGATTCCGGCCGCCGCTGTTCGCTCCTCAGGCTGTCAAAAAGAATACTTTTCTGCAAACAAAAATTCTGGAAATCTTTCCCGAAAGGGTTGCAATAATCCGGCTGTTATGCTATATTTAACAATAGATAACGTGGGGGAGTAGCCTTTGCAGAAAAGTATACATTTTTGCAATGCGCCGCAAGGCCAGGTGAAGCCGCCCGCCCTTTGGAATGCACAGCTGCGGAACCAGGCCGCATACCCTGGAGAGGAGGGAGTTTCAATGAGTGGAACGATACCGCCTTGGAGTTAGCCCGCCGGCGAAGGCATCTGCGGCGGCGGGCTGGGGATCAGAGAGGTGATCCTGTGTGATGCAGCGGCAAACCATCGGAAACGGTGGGACGCAAAGCTACGGAACTAAGGCTT
>NZ_JBQISV010000174.1:0-1894 GCF_056800975.1 Acutalibacter sp. | reverse complement strand
CCCAGCGGGATGTAGAGATAGTCCCGGAACCAGGTCCCCAGGGAGATGTGCCATCTTCGCCAGAATTCCGTGATGCTGCGGGAGATATAGGGGTAGTCGAAATTTTCTGGGAAACGAAAGCCAAACACATGGCCCAGGCCAATGGCCATATCGCTGTAGCCGGAGAAATCGAAATAAATATGCAGCATATAAGCGGCGGCATACAGCCAGCAGAATAGGACAGAGGGCTCCGCGGATTCATGAAAGGCGGCAGCCAAAGCCCCCAGCTGGTTAGCCACCAGTACCTTTTTCGATAAACCGATAGTAAACCGCCGGATGCCTCTTGCCGCTCCGCTGAGGCTGTGGGTTCTGCTCCGCAGCTGTCCGGCTATGTCCGCGTACCGGACAATGGGCCCTGCCACCAACTGGGGGAACATGGCGATATAAGCCGCCAGGTCCACATAGTTCCGCTGTGCGGGCGCTATGCCTCGGTATACGTCCACCGTGTAGCTGAGCACCTGAAAGGTATAAAAGCTGATGCCCACCGGCAGGGCAATTTTTAGCAGTGGAAGGGACAGCCCTGTTGCCCGATTGAAATTGCTGATGAAGAAATCCGCGTACTTACAGTACCCCAGCAACAGCAGGCTGAAAAGAACCGAAGCTGTCAGGAGAGCTTTGGAACGGCCCTTTCCCCGGTATTTTTCAATCAGTAGCCCGAAAACATATCCCTGGGTGATGGAGAGGAGCATAAAGGCCAGGTATCTGGGCTCGCCCCAGCCATAGAAAAAGAGGCTGGCCGCAAGCAGTACGCTGTTCTTCAAACGCCTGGGCGAGGCAAAGTACAGAGCTGCCACAACAGGCAGAAAGTAAAACAGAAAGCTTATGCTGGAAAATAACATCGCTTAGCCTTTACCTGCCGCCGGTTACACCACGGGCTCGTCGCACAGGGTTTCCGCGTCCGGGTACGCGGCTGTCAGCTTTTCCTGGAAGACGCCGGTGATCCCCTGCTCGCCAAAGAAAGCCGCCACATAGCCGCCGGTTTGCATAATCACCAGCCGGTCCGGGAAGCCGCACATCCACTGCCGTTGCAGGATGTTGTCCTTCAGGGCGGCGGAAACCTCCGGCAGGTCCCCGGCATCCTTGACATGGTACACGCCGCAGGTAAAGGTATTGGCGTTCATCATGTGCACCAGAGAGGCCGCGTCGTCAATTTTGTCCACAGCAGCCTCCGGGAACCCCAAGGTGGCGTCCAGCGCGGCGGCATCGCTGAGGCTGAACTTCCCGGGGCCGTCCATAGTCATGTTTTCCTCGGACATATCGCCGCCGGCGGCTGCAAAGCGCTCCTCTTCTCCATAGCTGTCCCACACGGTGGTGAGCAGCTCCAGGGCGCTGCCTATGGCGTTTTCCTCCTCGCCCTCTGAGCCGGAGCCCGGTTTGCCGTCACTGCCGCACGCCGCAAAGGTCAACGTGAGCAGCACTGCCAAAAGGGCTGCAAGGGGTTTCTTCATGGTATGCATTACTTTCATGGTATTCATCCTCCAAAATATGATTGCCTGGGTTGCTTGGCCAGGCTGGGGCCCGGGCGGCGGGCAAAAAGCAAATTCCCCAGAAACCGCAGTTTCTAGGGAGGATTTTGGATGGCCCTGCTTTGCCTAAAAAATGCCACCCGCTCGTGGGCAAAAAACTTCGCGCATCCATCCACATGGGTGCGCGAACCGTGTCCAGCGTCACGCTGGTGGTCGAGGTGACAGGATTCGAACCTGCGGCTTCTACGTCCCGAACGTAGCGCTCTACCAAGCTGAGCCACACCTCGAGGGGGCCGTCCGGCAGGGGGACGGCAGAAAAAGAACGGGCCTGGAAGCCAGCGCTCCAGACCCGGGTCATGGCAGCGGTACCAGGATTTGAACCCAGACAA
>NZ_JBQISV010000173.1:0-1969 GCF_056800975.1 Acutalibacter sp. | reverse complement strand
CTTTGCGCTCTGCGGACTATGAGCCGCCGTCATCCACCGACACCCGCCCCGGCTCCTCCGCCCGGAGGGACACACCTGGCTCCACCCCCTTTGTCCCCGCTGCCGCCGGCTTGCTACTGGCCGCTACAGTTGTTCGGGAACTGGGCGGCTTTGGATTAGCCAACACACTTGAAGACCGGTAAAGTTCGGCGTTCAAAATGGCCCAGAGAGTGTTGCTGTCTTTCCCCACACTATTTTCCCCCACTCAAGCGCTTCAACTATAACAGACAAAACAGTGCGGGCCAACTCGACCGGCACTGTTCGTATTTTTTGGGAGAATTCAGGTATACTAGAAGAAAAACGGAGTTTTTCAAAAGGTTTTTTCTTTTGGTTCTTTTCTTTTTTGCAAAAAAGAAAAGAACAGCAAGGAGGGATGAAAATGAGCCTTATTGCCTGCACCGACCCCTGCGTATACCAGAAGGAGGGCTACTGCTCCCTGTCCCGGGCCGCTTCCACCGGAGAATCAGGAAAGTCCAAGTGCGTCAATTTTGTTCCGACCCACACCTCACAGCAGAGCGGCCAGCGCCTCTCGGATGTTGGACACCCGGATTAGCTCTAACCCCTCCGGCGCTGACAGTTTTCCCTGTGTACGCTTTGGAATTATGCACTTTGTAAAGCCTAAACGCTTTACCTCTGAAAGCCGCTGGCCCAGGGCGCTGGCCGCCCGGAGCTCACCGGTAAGGCCCACCTCTCCAATGGCGGTCAGGTCGCTGGGGACGGGCTTGTCCCGAAAACTGGACGCCAGAGCCAGAATGGCGGCCAAATCAGCGGCCGGCTCCTCCAGGTACAGCCCCCCGATGACGTTGAGGTAGACGTCACAGCCCCCCACCATCAGACCGCCCCGCTTCTCCAGGACGGCCAGAAGCAGCATAGACCGGCTATAGTCAAAGCCGTTGCTCACCCGGCGGGGATTGCTCAAGCTGGTGGGCACTACCAGGGCCTGAATCTCAGCCAGCACCGGCCGCACCCCCTCCATTACGCACGTAACACAGGTGCCGGGGGCCCCAGCCGGACGGCCGGACAGCATGGCTTCAGAGGGGTTTGGCACCTCGGCAAGCCCCACATCCTCCATCTCAAAGACGCCGATCTCGTTGGTGGCTCCAAAGCGGTTCTTGGCCGCCCGGAGGATGCGGTAGGCCATGTGCCGCTCCCCCTCGAAATAGAGGACACAGTCCACCATGTGCTCCAGCACCTTGGGCCCGGCGATGGAGCCCTCCTTGTTCACGTGCCCAATGACAAATACGGTGATGCTCTCCCCTTTGGCCAGCTGCATCAGTGTTAAGGTACATTCCTTTACTTGGCTTACGCTGCCTGGGGCGGAGGTCACGTCTCCGTGGTACAGGGTCTGGATGGAGTCCACAATGAGCACGTCGGGCTGGAGCTGGTGGACGGCGTCCACCATGTTCTCCAGGTTCGTCTCGGCCAGCAGGTACAGACCCTCGCCCCGCACCTTCAGGCGCTCCGCCCGCAGCTTGATCTGCCGCTCCGACTCCTCGCCGGATACATACAGCACCTTGGCGAAACGGCACAGGTTGTCGCAGATTTGCAGCATCAAGGTAGACTTGCCGATGCCCGGCGCACCCCCTACCAGCACCAGGGAGCCCTTCACCGCTCCCCCGCCCAGCACTCGGTCCAGCTCCCCCATGCCGGTGGCAAAGCGCAGCTCGTCGGTAGTCTCCACCTCCTTCATGGGCCGGGGGCGGTTGATGGCTACCCCGGTTGCGGAGCCGCCCTTTACCGGCCCGGACCGTTTGGCAGGCTTCTCCGCTGGCTGCTCCACAATGGTGTTCCACGCCTTACAGGCCGGGCACTGCCCTGCCCACTTGGGTAGCTCGTTGCCGCAGTCGGTACAATAAAATAAGGTCTTCGCTTTCATATGTTCTCCTCTGTTCAAAGCAATTTTTTGTTATCTTCTCCCACCACTTCTATC
>NZ_JBQISV010000172.1:0-2005 GCF_056800975.1 Acutalibacter sp. | reverse complement strand
GCCTTTGTCAACTACGGCATGGGCCTGTGCAAGTACACCGGGGCCCGGGGCAAGTCGGGGGCCTCCGACGCCTCCGCCGAGGTGGTGGCCCGGGTGCGCCGTATTTTGGACAACGCCAATGTGGTCTGGCAGATGGCCGAGCTGGGGAAGGTGGACGCCGGCGGCGGCGGCACCGTGGCCGCCTATATGGCCGAGCGGAACATCGACACCCTGGACGCCGGCGTGCCGGTCCTGTCCATGCACTCCCCCTTCGAGACGGTGGGCAAGCTGGACTGCTATATGACCTTTAAGGGCATGAAGGCAATTTTTGAAGCGCTGTAATTAGAGAAGAGCCCGCCATCTGGCGGGCTCCTCTCTGGTTATTTCAGCTTTTTTTCCAGCCGCCACACCTTCACAGCCAGAACAGCGCAGACGGCCAGCAGAAGCAGGGGGATTCCGATTTCCAAAAACGTGGCCAGGGGGGAGAGGGGACGGGAGGCGGTGAGGATGGCAGTGGGGCCGTCCGCGCCGCCGATGACGCCGATCTCTGTGGCGTCGGCAGGGGCCCATTGTCGGCTCATCCGCCAGAACGTGATATAAATGAATGCTTGCGGGGTCAGCAGCAGCAGGCACAGCCCGCAGAAGGCGGTCAAAAACCACCGGAACAGCCGCAGGTATCGACGGGCGGTGGTTCGCTCCGACTGTCCCATAGCCTGGGAGACCACCGCCCCCGCCTCAGCCACGGTGAGGGTGTCCGTCTCCTGGCGTTTCCCCTGCATCAGCTCCACCAGCGACACCCCCAGCGCCTGGGCCAGCGGCTCCAGCAGCTTCACATCGGGAAACCCCTTGGCTGTCTCCCATTTGGAAACGGCCTTGTCGGTGACGTTCAGCTTGTCGGCCAGCTCCTTCTGGGTCAGCCCCTGCTCCCTTCTCAACTGGGCGATAAAGGCCCCAAATTGTATGTTGTCCATAGTGTTCACTCCTTTCGATGCCTCAAGTTTAGCGCAGGACAGGAAAAAAGGCAACCTACGAAAAGTAGAGCGGTATTTTTGGTGTAAGAATCCCGTTTTTGGCGCAGACTACACCAAAAAGGAGGGAACATCCATGGATGAGGAAAAAGACCAGCTGCCCCAGGAGGAGGACATCCAGCCCATTATAGACCTGGGGTCATCAATCATCCGGGGGGACCGGGGGACCGTCTACGTGCTGACCATCGTGGGCCAGATCGAGGGCCACCAGCTGCTGCCCCCCACCAGCAAGAGTACCAAGTACGAGCACGTCCTGCCCCTGCTGGCCACCATCGAGGGCAGCGGGGAGATCGACGGCCTGCTTATTCTGCTGAACAACGGCGGGGGAGACGTGGAGGCCGGGCTGGCCATCGCGGAGGTGATTGCCTCCATGTCCAAGCCCACCGTCTCCCTGGTGCTGGGGGGGAGCCATTCCATCGGAGTGCCCCTGGCGGTGTCGGCCAAGCAGTCGTTCATCGCCCCCTCGGCGGCCATGACCATCCACCCGGTACGGCTCAATGGCCTGGTGATTGGCGTGCCCCAGACCTTCTACTACTTCGAGCGCATCCAGGAGCGCATTTTACAGTTCGTCACCGCCAACAGCCGTGTGAAGCGGGAGGCCTTTACCAAGCTGATGCTCCAGACGGGAGAGCTGGCCGCCGACGTGGGCAGCGTCATCTACGGCGAGGAGGCGGTGGAGCTGGGCCTCATCGACCGCATCGGCGGCCTGTCCGACGCCCTGGAGTGCCTGTACGGGATGGTGGAGGAGAAGAAGTAGGGGGACAGTCTCCGCGCCGCTGCAACTGACAAAACAAAAAGCCGGGGATAACCCCCGGCTTCTGGTACTTAATAATGTATATTTTAAGGGACACACCTCGAAAAAAACGGAATCCCCCCGCCACCGGACTTCGTCCGGCGGCCCTCCCCCCTTTGGCAAGGGGGGCCTTTCAGCGCTGGCTGGTCCGTTTTGCTCCCAAAGGCCCCCTTGCTAAAGGCTGCGCCCGCAGGCGCGTTTCGAG
>NZ_JBQISV010000171.1:0-2042 GCF_056800975.1 Acutalibacter sp. | reverse complement strand
GAGTCGTAGCCGTAGCGCAGGGCCACATGGAGGACCTTCTCCCCGGTCCGCAGGTCCGCCGCCGCCCGGGTCATGCGCCGCCGACGGATATACTCCTTCAGCGGCACGCCGGCCAGGTAGGAGAACATCCGCTGAAAATGGTAGGTCGAACAGCCGGCCAGCCGGCCCAGTTCCTCCAGGCTGATCTCCTTGTCCAAATTTTCCTCCAGATAGTCCAGCGCTTCGTTCCAGCTCTTCAGCCAATCCATAACATCCACTCCCTGCGCTCAAGTATACCCCTGTTCCCCCGCGCTGTCCTCGCTTTTCGGGTGCAAAAAATGAGAGGGGCTAGGAAATAAACTCCTGGTAAGGCACAAATTTGACTGGCACATCCCATGCTGTGTCCCGGTAAACCAAGAAACAAATATCGCCCTTGTTCCTCTGTTCATTGACAGTCCAGCCAGTGAAGGGTACCAGAGGAAGGGTAAGCTCCCGGGCTCCCTGGGCCACCTGAAGCCTGGCGCTGTCCAGCCGCTGGTGATATACCAGAAAATTGGCGCTGTAGATCGCAATCAACAGGGCGCACACCACCGCGCCCGGGACCCAGGCCCACCTTATAGACAACCGCAGCCCCTGTTTTCGAGCCTCCCGCCAAAGCAGAGCCGCAATCATCAACAGCACTACATAGCTGGGAAATAGTGCCCGAGATTCCACTGGCGACACCACCAGCAGTGGGCCATTTACCACACACAGAGCCAGCGCTCCGGCTGCAACCTGAACTCGGACCGCACCTCCTCTCCACTGTGCCAGAAGGACAAGCCAAATCAGAGCCAGCGCTCCGGCCAGCATCATCCGCTTCATATTTTGGAGTCCGCCTCCATACGCGCAGTCCCGCAGGGCGTCCACCACACAGAACATATGGATGAGGGCCAGGAACACAGCCCAGGGCTGCCAGACCCCCCCCTGCCGTCTCAAAAGCCACACCAGCAAAAAACTAATCAGCAAAGCGGCCGCTACAGGGCGGAGCAGGGCCTCTGTTGCAATAAAGGTCAGGTTACGGCTGATAAGCTCCAGCCCAATAGCTCGGTTATCACTGCCTATCTGGGTATAACCTGGGTTGGAAAACATCAATGCGGTTCCCAAAACAGCTCCCAGTGCGGTAGCAAGGGAGACTGGCAGTCTCTCCCGCTCTTTCAGAAACGTATATCCTCCGTAGGTGATTCCTCCCAGGCACATCAGGATAGTAACCGGTTCCATAAAGAAACAGCAGCACAGGCTGACCAGAAAGCACACAACAGGAACAGGACGTTTCTTAGAGAGCAGCGCCAGCAGAATCAAAATACCTGCCATGGGCAGGAGGTAGTTGACAAAGGCCGCACCCCAGGAGTAGACCTGCTGCCAAAGCCCTCTGGGTGCCAGCGCAACCAGGGAAAAGGCCAAGGCAAAGCCCTCCCCTTTTCGTTCCCCATCAGGGGCGAAGCGCTGTCCCAGCAGAAGGGTCATCCCGGCCAGCACGCCCCCCATAAACAGTCCCCGCAGCCACCCGAAAGGGGTAAAATACAGCTTTCCCTGCAAAACGCCGATGAGATTGCCCAAATACCGCCCATTAGCAGGAACTCCATATGCGTGCATATCCTCTGGAATGGGATGGGTAAGCAGAAAATTCTTGAGTGAATCATACTCCCAATAGACAAAATAACAGTCGTCACACTCAGGAACAAAGAGCAGTCCCAGAAGGAAAAACAGCCCCAGCAACAGGACCGGACGATAGAATCGTATTCGCCGCATATAGTCTCCTTCCCTGCCTGACCTGGCAGGTTTACAATGATAGAAAAAGGGCGACAGCCTATTGGCCGTTCGCCCTTTTTTTAATTTTTTGCTCAGGCCTTGCCGTTGCAGCCCAGGACGTTCACCAGCTTGTGGCGAACCAGTTCCTTGATATTGGCGCGGGCGGGCTTCAGATACTCGCGGGGGTCGAACTTGTCGGGGTGCTCGTTGAAGAACTGGCGGATGGTGCCGGTCATGGCCAGGCGCAGGTCGGAGTCGATGTTAATCTTGCACAC
>NZ_JBQISV010000170.1:0-2059 GCF_056800975.1 Acutalibacter sp. | reverse complement strand
GTGCTGAAAATGTTCTGCCGGGGGTAAGCTCCATGGGAATTTGCGCTATCCAACCCTGTAATGTCAGCGAAACCGGATCAGGCCTGAAACTTTTATAAGATAGCTGGACATACTCTCCAAATTATGCTATGCTACAGAGGAAATCATTCTATTTTGTGGTTATGGAAGTGTATTCTGCTCATGTTCCATACACCGTTCCGGAGGGGTGGATTGCTGATATGAAAAAGGGCAAGGCATCTTCCAGTCGCAGTAAAAAGCCCGTGAAAAAGCAGCGTCCGCTGCTGTGGCTGGCTGCGGCAGCTGTTCTGGTGTGTGTGGCCGTGCTGTGGCGGCATTTTAGCGTCCCACAGATCGAACTGCCCTATCTCACGGCCCGTTACGTGGCGGTTATGGACGTTGACACCGGCCGCTTTGTATACAAGCAGGATATCGACACCCCCCGCTCTCCTGCCAGTCTGACTAAGCTGATGACCCTGTTTTTGGTCCTTGACGACCTGGAGAGCGGCGCCCTGAGCTGGGAGGATACCTTCACTGTCACCCCGGAGCAGGCCCACACCCAGGGCTCCAAATATGGCATGACCCCCGGGGAGGTGTTCACGGTCCGGCAGCTGGTGGCGGGCACTGTGCTGTCCAGCGGCTGCGACTGTGTGCAGTGCCTGGTGCTGATGTGCGCCCGGGATGAACTGGATTTTGTGGCCCGGATGAACGAGAAGGCGAAGGAACTGGGGATGAAGGGCTCCAACTTTGCCAACGCCACCGGCATCGACGCGTCGGGCCACTATATGACGGCCCGTGATATCGCGGTGCTGTCCCGGGAACTGATTCGGGCCCACCCGGAGCTGCTGGACTTTACCAGTGTGCCCAAGCTGACGGTGGAGGACCGGGAGTTTAAAAACATGCACCGCCTGGTGGGCCGGGACGAGCGGGTGGTGGGCCTGAAGACGGGCACCACCCTCATCGGCGGCTACAATCTGGTGACTCTGGCCCGGGAGGACGGGCAGGAATATATAATCGTCCTGCTGGACAGCAACAACGACAACAGCCGTTTTTCCGAGTCCAAGACCGTGGTGGACGTGCTGTTTGGGGAGGGGCAGAATGGCCAAAAGTAGCAGGCGGCGGCAGGACCTTCCGGTGGAGCGGCCCAGGGCCAACACGCCGCTGCTCTTTCTGATGCTGCTCCTCGTCCCGCTGTTTGGAGGGTACTACAATTTTTCCGTTCTGGCATGGGGCGCGGCGCTGCTCCTGCTGCTGGGCTGGACGGTCCGCAGCGCTGGGACCCTCCGCCTGCCGGTGGGGGTGGAGGCCTGGTGCCTGTATGGGCTGTGCGCCTGCCACCTGCTGACTGTCCCCTTTGGGGTGAGCTGGGGGATGGCCTTTACCGGATTTCTGCGCACCGCGGTCTGGGCCCTGTTTTTCATCTATGCTGCCTCCTACTCTCAGGAGGAGCGGCGGCAGATTCTGGACGCCGTCGCCTATGAGGGTGCCATCCTGTCCCTGCTGGCCACGGCGGCCTTTCTGTATGACAGCGCGGCGGGGGTGGCCAGCCGGAACGGGCGGATCGACGGGCTGTTTCAATATGCCAACACCTGGGCCCTGTTTCAGCTGATATGCCTGATTCTGCTGCTTTTGAAGGACAGGCGCCGCAGCATCGACTGGGCGGCGATGGCTGTGCTGGTGTGCGGCATCTATCTGTCCGGCTCCCGGGGCATTTTTTTGCTGTTTCTGTTTATGGCGCTGGGCTGGGGCGGATGGTCCGCCCTGCGGGAGAGAAAAATCCTGCCGGTGGCCCTGGGCGCCTTGGGCGTTGTGGCGATTGGGGCTTTGGCGGTGGTGTTCAGCGGGGGACTGGTGCTGGACCGGCTGCGGGCCATTACCCTGACCTCCTCCAGCCTCAATGGACGGCTTCTGTATGACCTGGACGGCTTGCAAATGCTGCTGCGCCACCCAATGGGGGTGGGCCGGGGGGGCTACCTCTACATCCAGCCCCTGGAGCAGACGGGCGTCTATACCCTGCGGTCCATCCACAACGAGTACCTCCCGGCCGCGCTGGACGGCGGGG
>NZ_JBQISV010000169.1:0-2067 GCF_056800975.1 Acutalibacter sp. | reverse complement strand
TGGAAAGCGGTCTGTCCCACAAACTGAAAGGCCATGAAAAAGAAGCCGAAAAAGTACAGGTTCAGCATATGGGCTCCGGTCTCAATCACAGCGGCGTCGCCGGAAAAAATGCCCATCAGTTGCTGAGGAATGAGCATGACCACCACCCAAGCGGCCACCGTGTAGGCAATGCCCAGAACAGCGGTGAACCGGATGCCCTCCTTGACCCGGCTGTTTTCCTTTGCCCCGTAGTTGAAGCCCAGCACCGGCTGGGCTCCGTTGGTGACGCCCATCACCGGCAGGGAGAGAATCTCCCGGACTGAGTTCAGCACAGTCATAATGCCCACATACAGGTCGCCGCCATAGGCCTGCAGCTGTACGTTGCACACAATCTGCACCAGACTGTTGGTGCCCTGCATCACAAAGCCCGGCAGGCCCAGGGCAGCAATAGACCGGGTCCGGCGCAGGTCCACCCGCACCCGGCGCAGGCGCAGCTTTAAAATCGCCTTTTTGCCAGTGAGGAACCGCAGCACCCACGCCGCTGAAATGCCCTGACTGAGCACCGTAGCCAGCGCCGCGCCCCGCACTCCCAGTCCCAGGCCAAAAATAAAAATAGGGTCCAGGACGATATTCACCACTGCGCCGAGAATGGTGGTAAACATTCCAACCCGGGGGAAGCCCTGGGCGTTGATGTAGCCGTTGAGCCCTGTGGCCAACATGGAGAAAGCTGTGCCAAACAGGTAGATTTGCAGGTACTGGTCCGCATATTCCACCGACACATCGCTGGCCCCGAACAGATAGAGAATCGGCCGCCGGAACAGATAGCACAGGCAGAACAGCACAGCCGAGGAGGCGGTGAGCAAGGCGAACACATTGCCCAGAATGGCCTCAGCCTCCTCCTCGTCCCGCCGCCCCCGGGCAATCGAGAACAGCACGGTGCCCCCTGCGCCAAACAGGCTGGTAAAGGCCGCAATGAGCACAATGACAGGGAAGGTGATGCCCAGCCCTGTCAGGGCCACATCACCGATCCCCTTCATATGTCCTATGTAGATGCGGTCCACCACATTATATAGCAGCTGTACCACTTGGGCTACAGTCAAAGGCGCCGCTTGGGCGATAATCTGCCTCTTGACCGAGCCCACGGAAAAGTCTTTTTCCGTGTTCATAGATCTGCCTCCTTTTATGAAGTCTGTTTGAAAACCTCAGGGCATTGTCTTTTTGCCTGGAAACGGTCATTTCCTGCCTCAAAAGTCCCTATATTACGCATTTTTTGCAGTCAACAGAGTGAACTCCATTGCCTCTTTTCCTGAAACCGGACTGTTTCTCAACAGCAATCCATCATCCCTCTGGCTTTTCAACAGACTCTGACTGGGTCCTCCGCTTTTTGGGTTTTGGGGCCACGTTGGCATAGCTCAGCTCCAACAGGGAGAAGACTGCCTCGTCCTCCGCCGGACCGTCCAGAAGAATGCTGACCCAATGGGTTTTGCTCATATGGTATGCAGGCAGAAAGCCGGGCTCCTCCAATAGGGAGCCCAGCAGCAGGGGCCCGCATTTCAGGTTGAGGACGTCCGCCGCCCCCGGGCCCTCCAGGCCCAGCCGCTCCCGGGACACCCGCATGAGAATGCCATACCACTTTTTGCTGTTTGGGTGGCGGAGCACCGCTGCCTCCGGGGTGTCCGCCCATAGATATTCAGGCTGAGTGCCAAAGCTCTCCGCAGCAAACCGAAGAACCCGCTCTCGCTGCCGGTATGTTCCCCCCATATCAGTCAACTCCCCAGGCGGGCGACATGGGGGAGAGCCCGTCGCGTTTTGGTAAAGCGCAGAGAGGCGGACCAGCCCGCATAGTATGAGGGAATGCTCATAGGGTTACTCCTTTGGAATGGTTTGGTGTTTTTTATATTATAGCATGGAGAGAGGGGATGTCAAGAGCGGCCCAAGAGAAGGAACAGGCAGAGACAGAAGGAATCTTACCTCATGACGCAGTATCTAGGGCTCGTTTGAAAAATCGAAAACACCGTCTTTTTGCCCCAAAGCAGTCGCTTTCTGCGTCGAAAATCCTCGTAATACGCAAGTATTACTTGCGGTTTT
>NZ_JBQISV010000168.1:0-2075 GCF_056800975.1 Acutalibacter sp. | reverse complement strand
CCCTACACAGCGGAATCAAACAGCGACAGCTGCTCCGGCATGGGGGCGGCCAGGGCGGGGGCTTCCAGGGAAACCAGGTGGCGGAGCAGGCCGTCCTCGCTGACCCGCAGGCCCCGCATCATCCGCCCGGAGCAGGTGAGAAAATACTGCGCCCGCTTGAGGACCACCCCCAGCCGTTTCAGGCCCTCGAAATTCAGCGGCCCCACCCGCCTTGCCCGCAGGATGCGTTTGGCCGACCGCACCCCCAGGCCGGGCACCCGGAGCAGGGCTTCATAGTCCGCCCGGTTCACCTCCACCGGGAAAAACTCCAGGTGGCGCAGGGCCCAGCAGCATTTGGGGTCCATCCGGGGGTCCAGGTCGGGCTGGGACTCGTCCAGGATCTCCTCTGCCCGGAAGTGGTAGTACCGCAGCAGCCAGTCGGCCTGGTAGAGCCGGTGCTCCCGGAGGAGCGGTGGCTTAAAGTCCGCCGCCACCGGGAGCAGGGGGCTGGAGGACACGGGCATATAGGCGGAATAGAACACCCTTTTCAGCTGGTAGCGGTCGTAAAGGGCCTGGGTCAGGGTGAGGATATGCCGGTCGTTCTCCGGGGTGGCCCCCACGATCATCTGGGTGGACTGCCCCGCCGGGGCGAACCGGGGGGCGTGGCGGTACACCTCCACCTCCTTTTTGGAGACGGCGATGCCCTCGCTGATCTGCCGCATGGGGGTGAGGATGGATTCCTTCTTCTTGTCCGGGGCCAGCAGGGCCAGGCTCGGGGAGGAGGGCAGCTCAATATTCACGCTCAGCCGGTCGGCCAGCAGGCCCAGCCTCCGGGTGAGGAGGGGGTCCGCCCCCGGGATGGCCTTGGCGTGGATATAGCCCCCGAAGCGGTGCTGCTCCCGGAGGATGCGCAGGGTGCGGATCATCAGCTCAGTGGTGTAGTCCGGGCTCTGGACCACCGCCGAGGACAGAAACAGCCCCTCGATATAGTTGCGTCGGTAAAAGCCTATGGTCAGCTCACACAGCTCCTCCGGGGTGAAGGCCGCCCGGGGCACGTCGTTGGAGCGGCGGTTCACACAGTACTGGCAGTCGTAGACGCAGAAGTTGGTTTGCAGCACCTTCAGCAGGGTGACGCACCGTCCATCCGCCGAGAAGGAGTGGCAGCAGCCCGCCAGCATGGTGCTGCCAATGGCCCCCGGCCGGCCGGAGCGGTCCAGCCCGCTGGAGGTGCACGCGGCGTCATATTTGGCGGCGTCGGCCAAGATGTTCAGCTTGTCCAGCAGCTCCATGGAGAGCCCCCCTTGCGAAAATACGTTCTATAGAACAGTAGTACTATCATTATAGCGCAAAAAATCCCCCTGTCAAGGGAAATTTTTCGGAGAAAAGGAAAATTTTGCATACCAGCCCCAGCTTGTCGAAAAATAACCAGGCTCCCTCCTTGAGGGAGCTGTCACCGCCGCGGGCGGTGGCTGAGGGAGCAAAATTAGGATTTTATACAGCTTTTCCCGCCAAAACTCCCCCCGTCACGGCTTCGCCGCGCCACCCCCCTCCAAGGGGGGGCTTTTCGGACGTGCAAGGCAAGCGCTCCACCCCTGCCCCAATTTGTCGGGCTCCCTGAATTTTTGGGGCAAACGCAGGGAATTATGGACTTGTCCCCGGTCCGCTCCATGTGGTATAATGTGGGGCATAAGAGGGGCGGGGTTCCGTGGAAGGCTTCCCGATGTCAGCATCAGAAGCCCCCGCGCCGCCAGCCCCGCTTGTGTTTATGACTGCAAAGGAGAATCAGATTTTCAATGGAGAAACGAGAGACATTTTCCTCCCGCCTGGGCTTTGTGCTCATCTCGGCGGGCTGCGCCATCGGGCTGGGCAACGTGTGGCGCTTCCCCTACATCACGGGGAAATACGGCGGGGCGGCTTTTGTGCTGCTGTACCTGCTGTTTCTGGTCATTCTGGGCCTGCCCGTCATGGTGATGGAGCTGGCGGTGGGCCGGGCCAGCCAGCGGAGCATCGCTCTGTCCTTCCAGCGGCTGGAGCCCAAGGGCAGCAAATGGCACTGGTACAGTTATGTGGGCTTTGCCGGCAACTACCTGCTGATG
>NZ_JBQISV010000167.1:0-2208 GCF_056800975.1 Acutalibacter sp. | reverse complement strand
CAGGAATGGTATTCACCTCGTTGAACACAATCTGCCCGGTGGGAGTCAGGAACATATCCACCCGGGCAAAGCCCCTGCAGCCCAAAGCGCGGTATATGGTCTGGGCGGCGTCCTTGATACGCCGGGTCGTGGCAGCGTCCACCCTGGCCGGGACATGGATGGCGGAGGTTTTCAGGGTGTACTTCTCTGCGTAGTCAAAGAATCCCTCCGCCAGCTGGATTTCGTCCACCTCGCCCACAGTCAGGCAGTCGTTGCCCATGACGGCGCAGCCCACCTCAAAGCCAGGAACGGCTTCCTCCATGACCACTTCCCCGTCATACCGAAAGGCCAGCTCTAAAGCGTCCGCAAGCTCCTGGGGGGCTGCCACCTTCGTGACGCCAAAGGAGGAGCCTGCCCTTACAGGCTTGACGAACAGGGGGTAGCGCATAGCTGCCGCATGTACCTGCGCCTCGTCCATCTGAAAGGAACGGGCCAGCCTGCACCCCCGGGGAACAGCCACCCCCACTGCACGGGCAACCTGATGAGCCCGGTGCTTGTCCATACACAGGGCTGAGGCCAGTGTCCCGCAGCCCACTACCGGGACGCCCATTAACTGGAACATGCCCTGTACAGTGCCGTCCTCGCCGTTTTTGCCGTGGAGAACAGGAAAGGCGGCGTCCACATGAATTTCCGTAATATGGTTCCCAGCGCATTGATATAGCACAGGCTTTGTGCGTTCCAGAGAGATTGTCACCGGGGCGCAGGCAGTCCCCAAGTGCCAGGTATCAGCGGCAATTTCTTCTATGCTCCCGTCAAAGCAGTACCAGTCCCCCTGCCGGGTAATGCCGATAGGAACAGGATTGAACCTTTCCCTGTCCATATGCCCGATGACCGCAGCGGCTGACTGCAGCGATACATCATACTCCGGCGAACAGCCGCCAAAGAGCACGGCTATGTTTAATTTCTCTTTCATGGCAGAACCTCCTCCCTGTTTTCCAAATATTCCTCCAAGCAAAGCCCCTGCTCATACATCTCCGTGGCAGCCTCTACTCCCACATAGCGGTAGTGCCAAACCTCCTCTACCGTGCCGGTGATATCCGTCTTACTGCCCGGGTAGCGGAAGATAAACCCATATTGATAGCTGTTCTCTTGGAGCCAGAGGAACAGGTCATAGGTAGCGCCCTCCACGTCGACCGCCAGGCCCAGCTGATGCTCGCTGGCGCCGGGGATTGCCACCCACTTGCCCGCCTCTGCCTTTGCGTCCTCTTCCGAGTAGCCCTGGGCTTTGTACTTGTTCACTTCATCGTCATAAAGCTCCTGCTGAACCCCCTGGGTGCGGTAGCCGGAAATCACCCGGGGCAGCTCATCCCAGTTGCCCTCTCTGGCGGCCTCGAGCATTTCCATCAAGGGGTCATAGATGCGCTCGTCCACCTGCTCCCCACCGGGCAGTTCCTTGAGATTCACCGTGTAACCCTCTGGGATGGGGTTCCAGCGGTTCACCAGCCGCAGGTTCCAGTCTGTGCTGTCCTCATAAACTGTCGTCTGGGGCGGCTCCTGGGACTTGACGTCCTGTTCTGTGTCTCCCAGCGTCAAGCCGGGCAGGCCGGAATTTTCCGGGGGCGAGAGCTTGTTTATATAGTCCATGCATCCCATTGCCGCCAAAAGCGCCAGCATGGCCACACAAGCTGCGCCCATAACCCAAGTGGCGACGGTGTTCCTCCTACGCTGCTGATATCTCCGCCGGCGTGTCATTGTTTTCTCTGTCATGATTTTTTCCTCCTTGCAAAATATGAAGCGTTCTCATCGGCATTATCATACCAGATGGGAACGCTTCGTTCTTTAATACGGAGTTGTGTCTTTCCTAAGAAAATCCTAAGATTGGGCTAACACTCTCCGGTATTTGAACAGCTAGGGTGGAAGTTAAAATTGTACATAAAATTTTGCCAAAATATTTTATACAAGAAAATGGTAATCCATCGACTGTCATGGAATTAACTCACAAACACAAAGCTAAAAATTTGAAAAACTCCATTGACATTCTGGAAACATCGTGTTAGAATTTTACTGTCATATAAACACATTCGAGATATCATCAAAAATTTTAAGTAAATCTTTATATAAAGGCAAGCAATTTTCTTCGCAATCTGTTACTGAGTGCAGCGTAACTAAAAATTTTCACTCTTAGCTCTCAACAGGGCGGCCTTTCAGGCGGCACAGAGACCGGCCTGA
>NZ_JBQISV010000166.1:0-2273 GCF_056800975.1 Acutalibacter sp. | reverse complement strand
ACCAGCATGGTCATCCCCTCGCCGGCCAGCTGGCGCATAACGGCCAGCACCTCACCGGTCAGCTCCGGGTCCAGGGCGGAGGTGGGCTCGTCGAAATAGATGATCTCCGGCTGGACGGCGATGGCCCGGGCGATGGCCACCCGCTGCTGCTGGCCGCCGGACAGCTGGCTGGGGTAGGCGTCCCGCCGGCCGACCAGCCCCACCTTCTCCAGGGCCTGGAGCCCAATTTTTTCCGCCTGGGCCTTGGGTGCCCTCCGGGCCGTGATCAGCCCCTCGGTCACGTTTTCCAGGGCGGTTTTGTTGAGGAAGAGGTTGTAATTCTGAAAGACAAAGGCGGTCTTTTTCCGCAGCCGGGCGGCGTCGCGCCTGGAGATGCGGTCCAGCGCGAACTGCTCCCCGTCGAAGATCAGCGCCCCCCCGTCGGCCGGCTCCAGAAAATTGACGCACCGCAGAAGGGTGGTCTTGCCGGAGCCGCTGGGCCCCAGAATGGCCACCACGTCCCCCTGCTCCACCTGGAGGTCTACTCCCTTCAGCACTTCTAAAGTGCCGAAGGATTTTTTTATGCCGCGTACTTCCAGCATGTTCGGCACCTCCTAATTCTGATAGGCGTTCAGCCGCTTCTCCCCGATGGCCTGGAGCCGGGTCAGCACGGTGGAGAACAGCAGATAGACCAGCCCCACCTCTATGTAAAGCGCCAAAGGCTCCCAGGTGCGGGCCACGATGCGCTGGGTCGCCATGAACATCTCCGTGACCAGGATGTTTGAAGCCAGGGAGGTGTCCTTTACCATGGCGATCAGGGAGTTGGACAGGGGCGGGAAGGCGGTGCGCATGGCCTGGGGGAGGATGATCCGCCCCATGGTCTGGAGATAGGACATGCCGGCGCACAGTCCGGCTTCCAGCTGCCCCGGGGGCACCGACTCCAGGGCGGCCCGGACAGTCTCGGCGCAGTAGGCCCCCTCGTTCAGCGAGAAGACCAGCACCGCCGCGGGGAAGGGCTCGATGGTGATTCCCACCCTGGGCAGGCCGAAAAATATGACGTACAGCTGGACCAGCAGGGGGGTGCCCCGGAAGATCCAGATGTAGAACCGGGCCAGATGCTTGAGCCCCCATACGTTGGCGAACTGGACCAGGGCGGCGGCCACGGCGATAACCATGGCGCAGGAGAAGGCGATGGCCGTCAGCGGGAGGGTCATGGTCAGCCCGGGGATAAGGATTTTAGGGAACGAGTCGATCATAAGGCGCAGAAGCTCATTCATGGGTGTCGGATGCTCCTTTCCGGCAGAGCGAAATATTTAGATTATCATAAAGCAGAAAGGAGAAAATAGCAAATACTTTTTCAAATCTTTTTTCCCCCGCGGTGGGCCAGCAGGGTGCTCAGCAGCAGGATCAGCTCCTGGCGCTGAGCGGCGGGCAGCTGGCGGTACAGGGCCAGCAGGCGCTCCTCCTCCGGCGGGAGCGCTCCGCCGTTCAGCCCCAGCAGCTGGTCGGCCGACCCCTGGTACAGCCGCAGCAGCGTGGCCAGCGTCTGCAAATCCGGCTCCGCGACGCCGTTCTCATAGCCGGAGAGGGTCTTGTTGTTGATGCCTGTCAGCGCCATCACCTGGGTCTGCGTCAGCTCCCGGCGCTCCCGCGCGAGGCGCAGTGCCTGTCCAAATTCTGTCATACGGCCGCCCTCCTTTCTTATATTCTAAGATATCCAAAAATAATTCTCACAGATTTCTTAAATTTAATGATTTATATATTGATTTCCGAATTATTAAGAATTATAATGGCTGGACGGCGGAGGTACACCAGGGGGAAGGCTGAGCCGGCAAAAAAATATGGAATTTCCCCCTTGACTTTCCCCCTGATGGAAGGTGTAATGTAGGCGGCGGAGAGGGGAAAATCCTTCCCCAGGAGGGGCCGGAAAATTTTAATGAAATTTTTAACTTTTCTTTTGAGAAATGTAAGGTTTATCCGCTACAATAGCCCCACGGATAAGAACCGGGAAACCGAGTACATAAGAGGGGGCGCGCCCCCGGCCGCGAATATTGGTTCTAAAAACAGGAAATAAGGAGAATTGCCATGGAAACGACACAAGCACCCATTCAGGAGGCGACCCAGAGGAAGAAGGAGCGCAGGCTCCCCGCCCTCAAGCTGCCCAAAAAGCAGAAGAAGTGGCTCCGGCGGATCGCCATTCTGGCCGTTGCCGGCCTGGGAGTCTACTGGTTCGCCATCAAGCCCGGACAGGGGGGCGGCGCCCCCGCCATGGGGCAGTACACCCTGGACACCGT
>NZ_JBQISV010000165.1:0-2370 GCF_056800975.1 Acutalibacter sp. | reverse complement strand
GACTTGCTGGCCTATAACGCCTCGCCCAGAAAACGCTGAGGGCCTTTGCCGAAATTCACCGCCCGAACCGCATCCAGCAGCTCCTCCCGGCGTTCCCGAGCATCGGGCAGGCTGCACACCACGTCGTTCAGATCATAGGGCCCGTTGCGGAAATGCCCCACCACAGCCCCGCAGAATTCCCCGTCCACCAGGAGATACTGCAGGGGCTCATGGTCATAGGCAAGCCCCTCGGTCAAGGGCTTTACCAGCTCCTTCAGGGCTGGCTCCTGGGCCTTATACAGCATGTCGTTGCGATGAATGGCATAGACAGACCGAGGTGGTTCTGCTGGCAGATTCGTCAGCAGTTCCCGGTCCTGGGCCAGCACATAGCCCGTGCCCCAAGTGGACAGGGTCCCCTTGTCCGCCAGGCTTTCAGCGGCCCGCTTAATCTCCTTTTCCGGCAGGCGGTAAAAGCTCTTTGCCATGCCGCTGTCGAACCACACCATGCGCCGGGCGAACCGCAGCAATATCTGCTCTAGTGCCTCCTGCCGGGTGAACCGCTCCAGGTCCGCCTGAGGAAACATCTCCCGGAAGGGATACCAGCCCCGGTCCCACTGGCCGTCGTTCTGGTTCTCATAGATGAGGAAAGCCTCCTGTAGCCGGTGCAGGGCAGGGGTGAGAGCCTTTACCAGCAGGCCGGTCTCCTCCTTCAGCTGTTGAATGGTGACAGGTCCCTCCCGCTCTATCATGTTCAGCAAGGCCAGCTGGACTTCTGTGGGCTTTGTCAGCGGCTTGCGGTACAGGGCCGCGAACAGCTCCAAATCCTCGGGAATGATCCACCCCAGATTGCCTCCGGCAAAGCGGCCTTTGATCAGCTCTCGACGCACTTGGCGGCAGCGGTTGAACTCCAAGTCGTCAAAGGCTGCTCGAAAGCTCAGGGTGGGGGGCTGGCCGAAGCCGCTCCAATACACGTTCTGTCCCGGCTGGCAGTCCTGGTAGAGGGCAAGATACTCCGCCTCGTCCGCAGGTGCGGCAAGGCATTGGCGCTCCATGCGCAGGGCCAGCATTTTTTTGTCATTCATAGGCTCAGGTCCCTTTCTCCTGTGCATACCATTGCCTGCATTGCTCAATGCGCGCGCCGGGGGGCGTGTCCCCGTGCTCGGGGTCGCAGGAATACTGGTTCAGCAGCTGGCAGGGCATTTCGGGGCACTGGCCGCAGTGGACAACCCCCTTCTCCTGGCAGCAGGCCGCTACCGGGCACACCCCGTGGAAGGGGTGGCCTTCTGTCTCAATACAGCCCTTGCAGCCGCAGCTCTCCTTGTATTCACAGCCAGTGCAGTGCAGTCCGCATCTGGAATCCGCCATTATGGTTCACCTCCTGTCATTTTTCTACAGGATACCACAGGGAACCAGACAACAGTATGTCAGGTTTCATATAATTTATTCAGCAAGGCAATGGCCTGGCGCATCCGCTCCACCATGTCCGGCGGGCCCAGCGCCTTTGCCTTGTCCCCAAAGGCCAAAAACCACTCCACCGCCTGCTCCGGCGTGGTAAAGCCCCACTCTGCGTACAATCTGCCGTCCTCCCCTACCGTAAAGCAGCCGGGGCCGTATTCCTCCACCAGCCGGTACTTGAGAGAGGGGTCGTACACCCCGCGGACCTGGTAGCTGTCAGTCAAGTGGGACCCAAACCGCAGCTTTTCCTCCGGCACCTCCTGGGGAGAGAAGCTCTCGCCGGTCAGGCGCAGCTCCCACAGCCGCCGCAGCTTGTACATGCGAAAATCCTGCCGCTCCCGGCAAAATCCGAACACATACCAGTCGGACCACTGAAAGACTGCCCGGTAGGGCTCCACCAGCTTGTCCGCCTCCCCCTTTTTGTAATAATACCGAAAGGAGATGCAGCGGCACTCCTGGATGGACTGCCGGATGAGCTCTAGCTTGGAGGACAGGGAGTCCCGGTAGAAGGAGGAGAGGTCAATGAGAAACGGCTCCTGAGGGCGGGCCCCGCCCAGCTTCTGGGCCAGCTTTTCGGCAGTGGGGGAGTGGGAGACGCTGTCCAGAGAGCGCAGGCCGGTGAAGATGTGGGCCAGCTCCTGGTGGGTGAACACAGTGGTATCCAGGGCAAAGCCGTCCATCAGAGAGATGCCGCCCCCAGCGCCCTGGGTAGTGACCACAGGAATGCCCGCCCGGCAGATGTCCTCAATGTCCCGGCTGATGGTGCGGCGGGAGACCTCAAATTTTTCAGCCAGATAGGGGGCGGTGACGGTCTTTTTCTGCTGAAGGATGGCGATAATGCCCAAAAGGCGTTCGATTTTCATAGGCGGCGGTCCTTTCAGTGGTGGATAGCTTTATTATAGCGGATGAATGGGGAAAAGTAAAGCGGCCGGCTTT
>NZ_JBQISV010000164.1:0-2402 GCF_056800975.1 Acutalibacter sp. | reverse complement strand
GACTGAGCCCTTTACCAGTGCTCATACAAAAGCAGAAGCGGGAGCGTACTTTTTGCGCTCCCGCTTTTTGTGTTTTCTCTCAGCTTTAGGCAAACACCTGGGTCAGGTCCATGTGGAAGTCCTCCAATACCTTCACAGGCACAGCGGCCCGGCTGTTATAGGCTGCGGGGGAATAATACCGCCCGTCCTCCAAAAGGTGCACCTGCACAATCTGGGCCTCCGGGTCCACAATCCAATACTCCCGCACCCCCGCCCTCTGGTACAGGTCGAACTTGGTGAGCCGGTCCCGGCGGCGGGTAGAAGGAGAAAGCACCTCAATAATCAGGTCGGGCGCGCCATTGCACCGCTGCTCGCTCAGCTTTTTTGGGTCGCAGACCACAAAGACGTCCGGCTGGATTACGGTTTCAATATCCTCCGGCTGGTCCTTCTCCTCCGCGAAAAGACAGATGTCAAAGGGCGCGTAGAGGACGCGGCAGCTTTTTCCTCTCAGATATTCGTGGAGTTGGGCAAACAGCTCGGCACATACCTGTTGATGGGTAAAGCTGGGCGAGGCCAAAGCCACCGGCTGGCCGTTGTAGAGCTCATAGCGGGTCTCGCCGTCCCAGTCTATCAGGTCGGCGTAGGTATAGGAACGCTCCTGGGGCAGTGTCATGGAAAAAATCCCTCCCTTTGCAGTGGGGCGAAAGCCTTTAGGATATAGTATGCCATAAAATTCCTGTGTCTGTGAGAACACATTTTATCAGAATATATTATACCACAGGAAGGATGGGATAGCAAATGAAATTTCAACAGGCTTTCGTGCCGGGCGAGGAGGGCTTTTCAGAGGCGGCGGGGACATGGGCAGTCGAGCAAAAAGAAAATAAAAATAATGTGATTATCCCCGCTTGCCATTTCCTTCCGGCTGTGGTATGCTAAGTAAAATTGCCGCGGCCCAAAAATCTGCCGCGGGAAAGAGAGGGACCATAATATGGCAAAAATAACCTTTATGGGCGCGGGCAGCACGGTTTTCGCCCGCAATGTCATTGGCGACAGCATGTGCAGCCCTGTGCTGCGGGACGCGGAGTTCGCCCTGTATGACATTGACGGCCAGCGCCTTTCAGAGAGCGCGGAGATTCTGGGGGCCATGAACGAGACCCTGGGAGGCCACGGGAAAATTACCACCCACCTGGGGGTGGAGAACCGCAAGGAGGCCCTGCGGGGGGCGGACTTTGTGGTAAACGCCATTCAGGTGGGGCTTTATGACCCCTGCACCATCATTGACTTTGAGGTGCCCAAAAAGTACGGCCTGCGCCAGACCATTGGCGACACCCTGGGCATTGGCGGCATTATGCGGGCCCTGCGCACCATCCCGGTGATGGCGGACTTTGCCCGGGACATGGAGGAGGTCTGCCCCAATGCCTGGTTCCTGAATTATACCAACCCCATGGCCATGCTCTCCGGCTATATGCAGCGCTACACCGGCGTGAAGACCGTGGGCCTGTGCCACAGCGTGCAGGTCTGCTCTGAGGGCCTGCTGAAGGCCCTGGGCATGGAGGACAAGCTGGAGGGCCGGCGGGAGCTGATCGCGGGCGTCAACCACATGGGCTGGCTGCTGAAGCTCCAGGACAAGGACGGCAACGACCTGTACCCGGAAATCCGCCGCCGGGCCAAGGAGAAGAACGCCGCCGAAAAGCACAACGACATGGTCCGGTTCGACTACATCGACAAATTCGGCTACTACTGCACCGAGTCCAGCGAGCATAACGCAGAGTACAATATGTTCTACATCAAGTCCAAATATCCTGAGCTCATCGACCGCTTCCAGATTCCCCTGGACGAGTACCCCCGCCGCTGCGTGAACCAGATCGCCGGCTGGGCCAAGGAGCGGGACCAGCTGAAGGAGAGCCGCCAGCTGAACCACGAGCGTTCCCGGGAGTATGCCTCTTATATTATGGAGTCCATTGTCACAGGCAAGCCCTACAAAATTGGGGGCAATGTGCTGAACAAGGGCGGGCTGATTGAGAACCTGCCGGAGGACGCCTGCGTGGAGGTGCCCTGCCTGGTGGACAACCTGGGCGTGAATCCCTGCCGGGTGGGCCGTCTGCCGGTGCAGTGCGCGGCCATGAACATGACCAACATCAATGTGCAGCTGCTGACCATTGAGGCGGCGGTCACCCGCAAGAAGGAGCATATTTATCAGGCGGCCATGCTGGACCCCCACACAGGGAGCGAGCTGGATATTGACACCATTGTGAAGATGGTGGACGACCTGATTGAGACCCACGGCGACTGGCTGCCCAAGTACCACTAAGCCAGCCAAAAGGATGGGAATGACCAGGCTCATGGGCGCCAGCGGCCCGCTATAGCCTGCGGTTGATTCAAGCAAAGCCCCTCCCCTGCAAGCTCATGGGCAAATCATGGCT
>NZ_JBQISV010000163.1:0-2455 GCF_056800975.1 Acutalibacter sp. | reverse complement strand
GCTTGGTTCTCAGCAGCGGCAGAGATTACAGTCTGTATTATCACATCCTGTATTCGGCCGCTCCCCCATGCCGGCCGCGATAGCATTGAGGGCAATCGCACACTCCAAACGCTTGCGCTCCATCGCGCAGGCCACCTCGTTGGACCTTGTTATGTCGCCATTGACAAGCAGATTGGATGCGGAGCATCCGCCGCTGCAATAGAACCTCGCCCAGCACTCCCGGCAGGCGGGACGGGTATAGACATTCTGCTGGGCAAATTGTCCGGAAACCTCCATATCAAAGGAGCCGTCGTAGACGCTGCCCATGCGGAACTCCTCTTTTCCCACAAACTGGTGGCAGGGGTAGATGTCTCCGTCCGGCGTGATGGCCACATACTCGCAGCCAGCGCCGCAGCCCCGCAGCCGCTTGATGACGCAGGGGCCCTGGGACAGGTCCACGTTGAAGTGGAAGAAATTGATATCCTTCCGCTCCAGCAGGGCCTGGGCCAGCTTCTCGTACTCCTCCTCTACCCTGCCCAGGTCCTCCTCACGGATGGCGTAGGGGTCGTCAGCCGGGCCGCTGCACGGCTCCACCGACACGTGCCGGAAGCCCAGATCCCCCATGTGGAGGACGTCCTGGGTGAAATCCAAATGCTCTCGGGTAAAGGTGCCCCGGACATAGTAGTCCTTGGCCCCACGCTGGGCCACCAGCTTCTGGAACCTGGGCACGATCACCTCGTAGCTGCCCTTGCCGTTTATGGAGGGCCTCATGTGGTCGTTCACCTGCTGGCGGCCGTCCAGGGAGAGGACCACGTTGGACATCTCCCGGTTGACGTAGTCGATGGTTTCATCGTCCAGCAGCACACCGTTGGTTGTGATGGTAAAGCGGAACACCTTGTCATGGGTTTTTTCCAGGGAGCGGGCATACTCCACCGTTCCCTTCACTACGTCCATAGCCATCAGAGGCTCGCCGCCGAAGAAATCCACCTCGATGTTCCGTCGGTTTCCAGACTTGGCCGCCACCCAGTCAATGGCCTTTTTGGCGGTATCCAGGTCCATGGTCATCCGGTGGCCAGTGCCGAAGTCGCCGGTGGAGGCGAAGCAGTATTTGCACCGCAGGTTGCAGTCGTGGGACACATGAAGGCACAGGGCCTTGACCACCGCCGCCTTGGGCAGGGCCATAGCGGCTTCCGGGTCAATGTACTCGTCGGTGGTGAAGAGCAGTCCGGCCTGCTGCAGCTCCAGCAGCTCCCGCCAGCCCTCCTCCAGGTCGGCCCGGCTGTACTGGGACAGCTTGTCCGCCAGCCCTTGGGGCAGCTCCTCCCCCAAAGGCCCCTCCCCTGCCCCGCTGAGCAGGTCATAGGTCAGCTTGTCCAGCACGTGGACCGCCCCGCTGTTGATGTCCGCCGCCAGGTATTGGCCCAGGGCGGTAAAGGTATGTACGGTTGTCATGTCATGTTCTCCTTTCTGTGCATTCTTTTTCTTTGAAAAGAAAAAGAATCAAAAAGAAACTTTTGGGAAAAACTTCGTTTTTCCTCTCAATCATAGTATGAAAGCATGATCTTAATAAGCGGCGCTCCCCCTTCAGTTGTTGCAGATGTGGCATCCAAAAATGGAGAGCAGGGTTTGATGTCTGGAACACCTGGGAAACCCGGACATCACCGGGTCAGATGGGTCTGATTCCGCCAGCCACTCCTCCAAAACGCCCGGCTGAATTTTGGAGTGCTCCATTTTGGACAGCAGCTCCGCGAAGTGGTCCAGGCAGGGAAACAGTATGTCCTCATTGGGGCGGTAGTTCAATTTTTCCCAGCCCAGCCGCTCTTTTGCCCCCAAGGCCACCCGGAGCAGAAATGCCCTATCCTCTTCAAAGGTATTTAAATCCCAGGGCATTTCCCACAGGTCGAAATCTACCGTTCCTGCTCCCACCCTACTCTGGTCCTTCTCCGCCAGCCACACGATCAGCCGTTTTTCAGAGACGGTTTTGGCCAGCGCCGAGCCGCTGAGAATCAGCACATTCAAAAAAACATCGGTCAGCCCATTGCTCATTTGCAGAAGCCCGCAGCCACAGGACTGGGGATTTATTCCAATTATGTTCGCCATACGTCCTCCCCAAATAACCGGACACAGCAAAAAGGCAGGCGCGAAAGCGCCCGCCCTTTCAGGCTTTGTGATTTACTTGTTCTCGCACTTCTGGTTGGCGACGGTGCAGGAAGTCTTGCAGGCGGACTGGCAAGAGGTCTGGCACTCGCCGCAGCCGCCCTTGGCAGCGCTGGCCTTCAAAGTGGCTCCGTTAAGCGTCTGAATGTGCTTCATTGGTATCTCCTCCTATACTAGATTGCTTACGGCAATGTACTTTCTGCCATAATGAAAGCATTATAGCATATGATTTCAGGAATTTCAATCATCTTTTTCTTTTTTTCTTGGGTTTTCTCGCCAGCAGTCCGGGGATGGCTCCGCCGCACAGGCAGGCGCACAG
>NZ_JBQISV010000162.1:0-2515 GCF_056800975.1 Acutalibacter sp. | reverse complement strand
TATGACCAGTACAGCCCCAAGGACTTCCGGGCCGTGCTGGAGGAGTACGGCCTCACGGCCATCAGCGCCCATGTGGACATAGAGGACACAGAGAAGATGCTGGGGTATCTGCCGGAGACAGGGGCGCGGTTTATCGTCTGCCCCGGGCTTCGGGTGGGCTCAAGAGAGGAGGCCTACGAAAAGGCCGGGCTGCTCAATGAGCTTGGCCGCAAGGCAAAAGCGGCGGGCCTGCGCTATGGCTATCACAACCATAACAACGACTTTGACCGGTACGGCGACGAGACGGTAATCGACATCCTGCTGAAGAACACGGACCCGGAGCTGGTCACCTTTGAGCTGGACGCTGCCTGGGCCTGGCGGGCCGGGGTCAACGCGGCGGAATTTGTTGAGGCCCATGCAGGCCGGTTCGACCTGATCCATGTCAAGGAGACCGCCAGGGCGCTGGGGCCTGAGGACGACCTGAAGCACATATTTGCCGGGGCCCGGCGGGGCCCGGACGGCAGGCCCATCCTCACGCCGGAGATGAAGGCGGTGTTTGAGGAGCACCAGAAGATCAACTGCAAGCTGGGGGACGGCATCATCAATATGCCCCAGCTGAAAAAGGCCGCGGACGCCCAGGGGGTACAGGCTTATATTGTGGAGCGGGAGTACGCCTATACCGGCGACAACTTCACCACCATCCTGGCGGACCGGGAATATCTGAGCGCATTGGAATAGGAGGGCAAGGAGATGAAAATGATTATTGGGGGCAGGCATGTGGACGCCTCGGACGGAAGGACCTCTGAGGTGGTGAACCCGGCTACCGGCCAGGTGGTGGACACTGTGCCTGAGGCCACCCTGGAAGACCTGGACCGGGCGATTGCCCTGGCGGTTGAGGGACAGAAGGAGTGGGCCGCTGTGCCCCTGCACGAGAAGACCGCCGTGCTGGAACGCTATGCCCAGCTGGTGACAGAGAAGGAAAATGTAGAAAAAATCGCCCGGCTCATGTGCGAGGAGGGGGGCAAGCCCATCGAGCAGTGCCGCACCGAGGTGTATGCCAACGCGGCCATCTTCCGCATCTATAATGCCGCGGCCTACACCTTTTACGGCAAAACCCTGCCCTATAACGGCGAGCCCCGTTCCCAGGGGGACGTGGCCTTTACCATCCACGAGCCCTTGGGGGTGTTTGCCAACATTGTGCCCTTCAACTACCCGGTGGAGCTGGCCGCCCACAAGCTGGCCCCCATGCTGGTGACAGGCAACAGCGTGGTGCTTATGCCGTCGGGCAAAACGCCCCGCAGCGCGGTGGTTCTTGTGGAGCTGCTCCATGAGGCGGGGGCGCCGGTAAACGCGGTCTCCTGCGTAACAGGCAGAGGCAGCGTGATCGGCGCCGCGGCGGCAGGGGACTCCCGGGTGGCGGCAGTGAGCTTTACCGGCAGCACCGAGGTGGGAATCTCCCTGGCCGGCACCTGCGCCAAGGCCCTGCGCCCGGTTTCTCTTGAGCTGGGGGGCAACGACCCGCTGATCATCTTTGACGACTGCGACTTTGAGCTGGCCCTGAGCGAGGCTGTCAACGGCCGGGTGGGAAATGCCGGCCAGACCTGCTGCGCCAGCAAGCGGTTCATTGTCCAGCGGGGAATCTACCGGAGGTTTGTCAGCGAGCTGGCAGAGCGGCTGAGTAAGCTGAAGGTGGGAGACCCCCTGGACCCCACCGTAGAGCTGGGCCCCTGTGTGCGGGAGAGCTCCGCAAGAGATGTGGAGGAGCAGATTAACCACACCATCCGGCAGGGGGGGCGGCTGGTGTGCGGCGGCAAGCGCAACGGCGCCTTTGTGGAGCCCACTGTCATTGAGGCTGCCAAAGACACGGACATTGCCCGGGACATGGAGGTGTTCGGGCCGGTGTGGCCGGTCATCCCCTTTGACACGGAGGAGGAGGCTTTGGAGATCGCCAACCAGACCATGTACGGCCTGTCCTCGGGGGTTATTACCTCTGACATGAAGACAGCCATGCGGGTGGCCAACAACGTGCAGGCCGGGGCCTGCATTATCAATGGCTCGGGCAACTACCGCCTGGCCCACCAGCCCTTTGGCGGCTATAAGTATTCCGGCGTGGGGCGCGAGGGCGCGGTGTGCACATTGGAGGAGATGACCCAGCAGAAGATGATCTCCTTGAAAGGGATTCTGAACTGAACCTGAAGCGGGGAAGCCGTCCTGTAGCGGATGGCTTTTTCCGCATATTATTAAAGAAAGGAGCGCGGCAATGTTTGAGCAAAATTATTCCATTCTGGAAAAAATGGTGGCGGAAAAGGGGGTGATCATCCCAGTGTCACAGCACCGAAAGCCCGACGGGACCTTTGACCTGGAAAGAAACCTGAAGGTCTGGAACCCGGCCATTGCGAAGTTCCATCAAATCCCCCTGTGGGAGGAGGGCGCGCAGGGGTATGACGGGGAAAAGACCCCCCTGCAGCCCCAGCCCTCCCTGATATTTGTACACGGTCAGGGGCAGACTGAGCCCAGGGGGACCATTATTGTGGCC
>NZ_JBQISV010000161.1:0-2524 GCF_056800975.1 Acutalibacter sp. | reverse complement strand
GGGCCCGCCGTCTGCCAGAAGGTCAAGACCCTGGTGCTGATGGGGGACACGGGGCCGAAGATTGAGGCGGCGGTGAGGAAAACCCAGGATTACCAGGAGGGCGCACCGGAGATTCTGCACGCCAAGAATATGGAAGAGGCGGTGGCCCTGGCCCGGGGCGCGGCAAAGCCCGGGGACGTGGTGTCCCTGTCCCCGGCGTCCGCATCCTTTGATATGTACCCGGGCTTTGAGGCCAGGGGCAGGCACTTCAAGGAGCTGGTGAGGGGGCTGTAAATGTTATCTGGATATGGACGGGTTGATGTTTGACACCGGGCGGGGCGCAAGGTTATTATGGCACCGGACCTGTGGCAGCCGGACCAGGAGACCCTAAACATCATTACTGGATAAAAGGACAATTTGGATTAGATCAAGCATGTCCTGGAAGCCGGTGCGCTGCAAATGCCGGACGGATGGATTTTGATTCAGTGGAAACCGGGTGACAACAAAAAGCCGGGCTCTGTATACACAGCCTGGTTCCAACCGCCAATGCTTTAGTTACAGTAAAAAGGAGAATCATATTATGAGAAAAAATCAATCTTCCAGCCGTAAGTTCAGCGGTCGGCCGTCGGGCCATTCGAGAGTGAGCGGCCCCTCCAGCGTGGAGAGCTATCAGCTGCCCAGCGCTGCCACAACCATGGAAGAAAAGCTTATTGTGGCCGCGTTGAAGCGCTGCGGCGGAGACGGCGTGCCCTCCAAGTCTCTGCAAAGAGAGTCCGGCGTCAGCAATAAGGACGCCTTTTACCAGGCTTTGCACAGCCTGGAGGAAAAGGGCGAGGTGAAAGTGGACAAGGACCACTGGGCCCGGCTGGCTCCCCCTGCCCGGGAAGTGGAGGCCACGCTGGTATCGATTTCCGAGCGTTTCGGCTTTGCCAGGCCCAAGACTGGCGAGGATATTTTCGTTCCAGGCCGGGACCTGAACGGCGCGTTTTTGGGAGATACGGTGCTGCTTTGTGACCTGCAAAAGCGAGACCGTGGACCCAGCGGCCGGGTAAGGCGGGTGGTGAAGCGGGCGGAGAATAAGATAACCGGCACGGTACATGTGGACGAGGCCGGGGCTCGGGTTACTCCGGACGGGCCTATTCGCTATGACATGGTGGTGCCCGCCGCCAACCTAAACGGGGCCCAAGACGGGGACAAGGTACTTCTGGAGCCCCGTCAGGACGGCCGGGGGGACTGGAGCCAGGCAGCGGTACAGCTGGTGTTCGGCACCGGCGACCGGGCCCGGGTATGCGCGGACGCTATTATCGAGCGCTGTGGTATTCCCACCCAGTTTTCAGCGGAGGTGCTGGCCCAGGCAGAGGAGATCAGCAAAATGACGGTCACCCAGGCAGACATTGACAGCCGCCTGGACCTGCGGGACGAGCCGGTCTTTACCATTGACAGTGCGGACGCAAAGGACCTGGATGACGCGGTATCCGCCCACAAAACTGTAGATGGCTATACGCTGGGGGTGCACATTGCGGACGTGTCTCACTATGTAAAGGCGGGTACGCCCATTGACCAGGAGGCCTTTTTGCGGGGCACCTCTGTTTACTTTGCGGACCGGGTTATCCCCATGCTGCCAGAAGCCCTCTCCAACGGGGTGTGCTCGCTAAATGCCGGTACTGAAAAGCTGACCTTCTCGGCCCTGATGGATTTTGACCAGGAGGGCCATATGACTGCTTATCGTTTTGAAAAGACGGTGATCAACTCCAAAGTTCGGGGTGTGTACCGCGAAGTGAACCAGATTCTGGATGGCAGCGCCGGACAGGATATTCTGGATAAATACGCCCCGGTGCGGGACAGCCTGGACACCGCCAAGGAACTGGCGGATATTCTGGACCGGAACGCCAAGGCCAGGGGGCAGATGAATCTCTCCAGTGACGAGACGAAGTTTGTGCTGGACGAGAATGGGGTGTGTATTGACCTGCTGCCCCGCACCCAGGGTCCGGCGGAGGAGCTGATTGAGCAGCTGATGATTGCGGCCAATATTGCCGCGGCCAAGGCTTCTCTAGACGCCCAGGTGCCCTTCCTCTACCGGGTCCATGAAAAGCCCAACCCCGACCGGGTGGTGGAGCTGTGCGACCTGCTGGACAGGCTCTCTGTACCCTGCAAAGAGCTGAAGCGGGGCACCCCTGGCACAAAAGATTTTGCGGCGGTGCTGGACCGGGTGAAGGGCGGCAGCAAGGAGCAGGTGGTGAATTCCCGTATTCTGCGCACTATGGACAAGGCCCGGTACGACCACCGGGAGCTGGGCCATTTTGGCCTGGATCTGGGGGAATACAGCCACTTTACCTCTCCTATCCGGCGCTATCCGGATACTTCGATTCATCGAATCCTCAGCGACTTGGTGGCTGGGGCAGACCCAGGGGAGCTGAAGAAAAAGTATGGCGAATTTGCCCGGGAGTCGGCGGAGGCTTCCTCTCAGAACGAGGTGCGGGCCGTTACCGGTGAGCGGGACGCGGAGGACTGCTACACCGCTGAGTATATGCGGGCCCACCTGGGT
>NZ_JBQISV010000160.1:0-2586 GCF_056800975.1 Acutalibacter sp. | reverse complement strand
CACCTTCAGGAACTGGCGGAGGAGGATCAGGTAGAAATGCTGAAATTTACCCCGAACAACGCCATAAACACCGTACAGACAGCTTGCAGATAGGTGCTGTAGCCCATCAGGCTGTCCCCTTTAATGGCAAAGCCGCCTGTGCCCGCCGTGCCATAGGCAGTGGTCAGGGCGTCGAACAGGGGCATGCCCCCCAGCAGCAGCAACACCACCTGCAGCAGAGTGAGCCCGATATAAATGGCATAAAGAATTTTTGCGCTGTCCTGAAGCTTGGGCACCAGCTTGTCCACCTGGGGGCCAGGGCTCTCGGCGCGCATAACATGGAGCAGAGAGTTTTTGCCCTTGCCCATGGGGATGACCGCCAGCAGGAACACCAGCACGCCCATGCCGCCCAGCCAGTGGGTAAAGCTGCGCCAGTAGAGCAGGCCCATGGGCATGGCCTCAATGTCTGTGAGAATGCTGGCCCCGGTGGTGGTAAAGCCGGAGACAGTCTCAAACAGGCTGTCTACATAGCTGGGCACCGCGCCGCTGAGACAGAAGGGCAGGGCCCCCACCAAAGACACCACCACCCAGCACAGGGCCACGCTGAGAAAGCCCTCCCGGGCCCCGATTTGCTTGTCTTTTGGGGGAAAGAGGTAGGTGAGCAGGCTGAATAAGGCCGAGCCCACCACTGCCGCGGCAGTGGCCAGCAGCGCCGGGGTCTCGTGGTAGAACAGGGAAATGCCCACCGAGGGCAGCAGGCACACGGCCTCTACCCGCAGAATATAGCAGATCAGCCGGAAAATCATTCGATAATTCATAAGCCGCCTCGCCTCAGTCCACAAAAATGTCCCGCAGGTCCTGAATGGCCCTGTCGGCGGCAGCCACCACAATCACCGAGTCGCCTGCCTCAATGGCGTCGCTGCCTCCGGGGATGATGCTGCGGCCCCGGCGGTTGATGCAGGCCAGCAGAGTGCCTGGCTTCAGTCGCAGCTTCATCAGGGGCTGGCCCAAAAACCACAGCCCCTTGCCCACCTGGAATTCCAGGGCGTCCACCCGGTCCTCCACAATGCGGTGCAGGGTGGTGACAGAGCCGCCCTTGCGGTTGCCCATGGCCCGCACATAGCGCATGATATCGCTGGTGCACAGCTCTTTGGGACTGATGGCGCAGTCGATGCCCTTGCCGGTGAGGACCTCGTTGAATTCGGTGCGGTTGATTTTGGTGATGACCTTGTAGATGCCCAAAAAGTTGGCGTACATGGAGATGATCAGATTCTCCTCGTCAAAATCCGTGAGGGTGACTACCGCGTCGCTCTGGGCCAGGCCCTCGGTGTCCAGAATATTCCGGTCCGAGCCGTCGCCGTTGATGATGACGGCCTTGGGCAGCGAGTCTGACAGCTCCTGGCAGCGTTCGGGGTCCTTTTCAATCAGCTTTACGCCCACGCCGGCGCGCAGCAGCTCGGCGGCCAGGTAAAAGGCAATGCGGCTGCCGCCAATAATCATCACGTCCCGTATTTTCCGCTGGCTCATGCCCAGGTTGCGGATGAGCTTGGCCAGGTTGCCGCTGGGTGCGGTGACATGAAGCCGGTCGCTGCTTTTCAGCTGAAAGCTGCCGTCGGGAATAAACACCTGGTTGTCCCGCTGCACAGCGCACACCAGCACCTTGACCTTCACCTTTTTGTCAAAGTCCATAAGCTTGCAGCCGTCCAGAAAGCTGTCCTCCTTCAGCTCAATCTCCACAATTTCCACCCGGCCCTTGGCAAAGGAGTCCCGCCGGAGGAAGGAGGGGTACTGAAGCAGCCGGAAAATCTCGCTGGCAGTGGCCAGCTCGGGGTTGATCATCATAGACAGGCCCAGCTCGTCCTTCCAGTCGTAGAGCTGCGCGTAGTACTCGGGGTTGCGCACCCGGGCGATGGTGTGGGCGCAGCCCAGCTTGTGGGCGGTGATACAGCACAGCAGGTTGGTTTCATCAGCCGAGGTGGCGGCAATCAGCAGGTCGCTGCCGCTGACATTGGCCTGATTCTGGGTTTTGATGGTCGCGCCGTTGCCGTGCACCACGCTGATGTCCAGCGACTTCTGGGCCTCCTCCAGCACCAGGCGGTTGCTGTCAATCACCACCACGTCATGGCCTTCCTTTGCCAGCTGGACGGTCAGGGCCCATCCCACCTTGCCGTCGCCCACGATTACAATTTTCATGTCCGATACCTTCCCAAATCCAAAAGAATGAAGAACCATCCCCTATACTACCACAACCCGCTCCAAACTTCAAGCCCCCAGCGTAACCCTGTGCCCAAATCGCGGGGCGCTGCGTTGGCGAAGCTGACTCATAGGCAAAGCCCGTGCTGGCGGGAGGAGTTGGGCTTGCGATTGCAGTTTCTTACACCAGTGGGCCGCAGACTTTATAGGACCTATGTGACATGACAAGGCGTAATGTGCGGTGACATGGCGGGATGCTCCTGCAAATAATTCGGAAAGCCTCGAGTTGGCCAAGCAAACTCACAGGCAAAGCCCATGCTGGCGGGAGGAATTAGGCTTGTGGACGTAGTTTGTCGCACCCGCAAGCGGCAAACTTTGTAGGGGCTGTATAACGTGATAACGTGCAATGATATG
>NZ_JBQISV010000159.1:0-2598 GCF_056800975.1 Acutalibacter sp. | reverse complement strand
CAAAGCAGTCGCTTTCTGCGTCGAAAATCCTCGTAATACGCAAGTATTACTTGCGGTTTTCTCCTTGAAATCGCCTCCTTTGGACCAAAAATCCGGCATTTTCTCTATTTTCAAACAAGCCCTAGCCCCACCCACCCCAAAACCCAGGAGGTCACCACCATGAAAACCGTCACCCTCGGCCGCACCGGCATTGCCGCCAACAAAACCGGCTTCGGCGCTCTCCCCATTCAGCGGGTCTCTCACGACTACGCCGCCAAGCTTCTCCGCAAGGCCTACGATGCCGGCGTCAACTTTTTCGACACCGCCCGCTCCTATTCCGACAGCGAGGAGAAAATGGGCCTGGCCCTTGCCGGCGTCCGCGAAAATATCTTTATCGCCACCAAAACCCCCTCTACTACTGTCGAAGGCTTCTGGCAGGACCTGGAAACCAGTCTGCGCCTGCTGAAGACCGATTATATCGACGTCTACCAGTTCCACAACCCCGCCTTCTGCCCCAAGCCCCAAGACGGCACCGGCCTTTACGAGGCCATGCTGCAAGCAAAGGAGCAGGGCAAAATCCGCCACATCGGCATCACCAACCACCGGCCCTGGGTGGCCGGGGAGGCGGTGCGCTCCGGCCTGTACGAGACCCTGCAGTTCCCCTTCTGCTACCTGGCCGCAGAGAAGGATATCGACCTGGTGAACCTGTGCCGGGAGAACAACGTGGGCTTCATCTGCATGAAGGCCCTCTCCGGCGGGCTGATTACCAACGGCGCGGCGGCCTATGCCTGGCAGAACTCCTTTGACAACACCCTGCCCATCTGGGGCGTGCAGCGTGAGGAGGAGCTGGACGAGTTTTTGGGCTACATGGCCTCCCCCACGCCCCCCAGCATGGAGGACCCTGCCGTAAAGGCGGTAATCGAGAAAGACCGCCGGGAGCTGATCGGCAATTTCTGCCGGTCCTGCGGCTACTGCCTGCCCTGTCCGGCCAACATCAACATTCCCCAGTGCGCCCGCATGAGCCAGCTCATCCGCCGCAGCCCCTCGGCCAACTGGCTCACCCCCGAGGCCCAGTCCATGATGCAGAATGTGGAGAACTGCCTGGAATGCGGCCAGTGCAAAGCCAAATGCCCCTACGAGCTGGACACCCCCGCCCTGCTCAAGCAAAACCTGGCGGACTACAAGGACATTCTGGCAGGCAAAGCCCAGGTCTGAGCCCACCCAGTCTGCGGAGCCGCCCGTGCCCCACAGTACACAGTGGCGGCGCAATACCCCGCCGACCGAGCTACCCATGACGGCCCCAGCTGTAAGGAGCCCAACTGTCAGCCCACTCGCCCCCGGCAAAGAACCCCACTCCCCGCCGGACACACCAACACCGCCCAGTCCGCGGAGCCGCCCGCGCCCCACAACACACAACGGCGGCTCAGCACCCTGTCGGTCGGGCGCGCCTATGGGGCCCCCAGCCGTCAGCCTGCGCATGCAGGTGCGAAAACGCCCTCCCGCTGTTCCGGTGGGAGGGCAATTCTTTTTTTTGAAAAAGGGGTTGACTCTCCCCCAACGTAATGGTATATACTGTAGCCTGTCAGGAGGGATGAAGATGTGGACAGTCCAACAGGTCAGCCGGCTGGCGGGGGTGAGCGTGCGCACGCTGCACCATTATCACGCCGTGGGGCTGCTTCCGCCTACAGCGGTCACCGGCGCAGGTTACCGGCTGTATGACGGCAGGGCTCTGGAACGCCTGCGGACTATTCTGCTGTTCCGGGAGCTGGAATTTTCCCTGAAGGAGATCAAGACCATTCTGGACAGCCCGGACTTTGACCAGGACAAGGCTCTGGACCAGCAGATCACCCTGCTGACCCTGAAAAAAGAGCGTTTGGAGGGGTTGATCCTCCTGGCAAAAAAGCTGAGAGAGAAAGGAAGCGAAAGCATGGATTTTTCTGCGTTCGACGCCAGCAGGCTGGACCAGTATGCCGCCCAGGCCAAAGCCGCCTATGGGGGCACCGGGGAGTACCGGGAGTTTGAGGAGAAAAGCAAGGGCCGCACCCCAGAGGAGTCCCGGCAGCTGCAGGCCCGGCTCATGGAGCTGTTCGCCCAATTCGGCAAAATGCGCGCCCTGCCCCCAGAGTCCCCGGAGGTTCAGGCCCAGGTGCAAGTCCTGCGGGACTTCATCAGCCGGCACTATTACACCTGCTCCCGGCAAGTGCTCTCCGGGCTGGGGACCATGTACGCCGGCGGCGGAGAGATGACCGCCAACATCGACCAGGCCGGAGGCAGCGGCGCCGGTGCCTTTGTATGCCAGGCCATACAGGTCTACTGCGCCCAGGAGGACCAGCCCGGCTAAAGCAGCCAGCCCGGCGGCGGGTGTCGTTCATGCAGCAACGACATGCCCGCCGACCGGGCTTTTCTATGTTTACCTAACAGCTATTGGTGTACTTGTGGGCTGTACCGGCCCTGTTTGTGGGGACACAGTCTACCGCGCCCAGGGGGAATAGCCCCGCAGTCAAAAAAAGGCCCGGCGGCGGGTGTCGTTCATACGGCAACGAAGTGCCCGCCGACCGGGCTGTCCTATGTTTACCTAACAGCTATTGGTGTACTTGTGGGCTGTACTTGCCCTGTTTG
>NZ_JBQISV010000158.1:0-2628 GCF_056800975.1 Acutalibacter sp. | reverse complement strand
GGGCCTCGCGCCCTGCGCCGCCAAAAAGGCGGACTAAAAAACAGGGCAGCGTATCAGCATCGTGGTAGGGCCTTGCTCCCAGTGTCGCCAAAAAGGCGGACTAAAAAACAGGGTGGCGTATCAGCATCGTGGTAGGGCCTTGCGCCCTGCACTGCCAAAAAGACGGACTAAAAAGCAAGGCAGCGTTTCAGCGTCGTGGTAGGGCCTCGCGCCCTGCACCACAAAAAAGGCGGATTAAAAAAAGAGGAGAGATTGGTATGTCGGAATATAGGAGTCATACTTGCGGCCAGCTGCGTTTGGAGGACGCGGGCAAGACGGTCACCCTGGCGGGCTGGATGGAGAACCTGCGGGAGGTGGGAGGCGGCATCGGTTTTCTGGTGCTGCGGGACTATTACGGCGCCACCCAGGTGGTGGTGGAAACCCCTGAGCTCCTGGCCCAGGTGAAGGCCTTGAATAAGGAAACCACTATTTCTGTCACCGGCACGGTGCGGGAGCGTACCAATAAGAACCCCAAGCAGGCTACCGGCGACATTGAAATTGCCCCCACTAAGGTGGAGGTTCTGGGCTGCTGCCAGTATAACGAGCTGCCCTTTGAAATCAATTTCTCCCGGGACGCGGACGAGGCCGCCCGGCTGCGCTACCGCTTTTTGGACCTGCGCAACCCGGCTGTCAAAAAGAATATTGTTCTGCGCAGCCAGGTGGTTTCGGCCCTGCGCCGGGCTATGGAGGACCAGGGCTTTCAGGAGATCAACACCCCCATTCTCACCGCCTCCTCCCCCGAGGGAGCCCGGGACTTCCTGGTGCCCTCCCGGAAGCACCCAGGTAAATTCTACGCCCTGCCCCAGGCCCCCCAGCAGTTCAAGCAGCTGCTGATGGCCTCGGGCTTTGACCGGTATTTTCAGATCGCGCCCTGCTTCCGGGACGAGGACGCCCGAGGAGACCGGTCTCCCGCGGACTTCTATCAGCTGGATATGGAAATGGCCTTTGCCGGGCAGGAGGACGTGTTCGCCGTCATCGAGGCGGTGCTGCCCCCTGTGTTCGAGAAATTCGGCATCTATGGGGACAGAGTCTCGTCTACCCCCTTCCTGCGTATCCCCTTCCTGCAGGCCATGGAGGACTATGGCAGCGACAAGCCCGACCTGCGTATCGACCTGCTGGTGAAGGACGCCACCGAGCTGCTGGCAGGCTGCGGCTTCGGTCCCTTTGAGAACGCGGTGGTTAAAGCCGTGCCGGTGACAGACTGCAGCCTCACCCGCAAGGCCATTGATAAGCTCTGCGCTGAAACCGAGGTGCAGACCGCTCAGAAGACCTATTGGTTCAAAACCGACGAGAAGGGGGAAATTGCCGGGGGCATTGCCAAGTTTGTGAACAGCGACCCGGCCCTGGCCCAGCAGGTAAAGGAGACCCTGGCCCCTGCTCCCAACACTCTGGTCATGCTGGCCGCAGGCAAAAAAACCACGGCCCAAAAAACCGCCGGCGTGCTGCGCAAGCTGCTGGGCGGGGCCTGTCCCAACCATATGGACGAAAAGCAGTACGCCTTCTGCTGGATCGTGGACTTTCCCATGTTTGAGATGGGCGAGGAGAGCGGAAGGCTGGAATTCGGCCACAACCCCTTCTCCATGCCCTATGGAGGCAAGGAGGCCCTGCGCAAGGCCGCAAGAGGAGAGGCCGACCCCCTGGACCTGCGGGCCCACCAGTACGACCTGGTGTGCAACGGCTACGAGCTGGCCTCTGGCGCAGAGCGCAACTACGACCCCGAGGTGATGGTGGAGGCCTTTGAGCTGGTGGGCCTCTCTGAGGCGGATGTGCGGGGAAAATTCCCGGCCATGTACAACGCTTTCTGCTATGGAGCTCCCCCCCACGCCGGCGCAGCCCCGGGCGTGGACCGGATGATTATGCTGCTCACCGGCGAAACCCTCATCCGGGAGGTCATCGCCTTCCCCATGAACCAGAGCGCTCAGGACCCCATGACCGGCGCGCCCAGCAGAGTGAGCCAGGCCCAGCTGAACGAGCTGCATATTGCGGTGACAGAGCAGGAGGAATAAGCTGCCGAAAGCGCGTAGATATCAGTAAATATTGTGGAAACGGGCAAGGGAAGGCTGGGAACGGCCTCTCTTTGCCCTTCTATATTTTGTGGTAGTTCTCAAAATGAATTTAGGGCTTCCACAATATGTGGTTGACAAAAGCAGCGATATCCATTATAATGGGAGGGCACGGAGAAGAAGACCGCCCGGCCTGCCAAGCAAAGCGGCAAGCCTTTGGTTTTCAGGCAGTAAGCATAGAGAGAAAAACGATTCTTTTCCCTGCAAAGCAAATGGAAATGTGCCACCCACAAGTGTTTATAGATAAAACCCAACGGAGAGGAGTCATTTGTCAAAAATGCCAAAAAAAATTATCAAGCGCAATGGGGAACAGGTGAAGTTTGACGCGGCCAAAATACGCGCCGCGATCTTCAAGGCCAATGTCCGCATTGCCACCGAGCGCTTCAGCGACGCTGACCTGGATGAGCTCACCGGGCAGGTGGTGAAGGAGCTGGAAAAGCTGAAAGCCACCCCCACCGTAGAGCAGACCCAGGATATTGTGGAGGAAAAGCTGATTGCCGCCGACTATGCCAAAACCGCCAAGGCC
>NZ_JBQISV010000157.1:0-2687 GCF_056800975.1 Acutalibacter sp. | reverse complement strand
TAAGCGCCAGGGTAATGGCCAGCATAATGTAAAAGGTGCGGCTTTGAAACAGCCGGCGGCTGTCCATTCGGAAAATATCAAGCATGGTTCTCCCCTCCCATTTTCTCTAAGAAATAGCCTTCCAGGTCCTGCTGGTGGACGCCCATCTCCTCGACGGCAATGCCGGCCTGGGCAAGAGCCTGACCCACCGCTTTGACGTTCACCGTGTCATAGATGCGCAGCTCCCCTTCGGGGTGCATTTCCCAATGCCCCAGCGCAAGCTCCCGCTCTAGGACAGCAGCCGCTTTTTGGGGCTGGCCGGTGCGCAGATGCAGGTAGTCGGTGCATTTCTGCGCCAGCTCCTGGGCGCTGAGCTGCTCGACCATTTTGCCCTGGCGGATAATGCCGTAGCGGGTGGCAATTTTGCTCAGCTCGCCCAGAATGTGGGAGCTGAGCAGAATGGTGAGGCCCCGCTCCCGGTTCAGCCGCTGCAGGAGCTCCCGCATCTCCCGGATTCCCTCCGGGTCCAGGCCATTGATGGGTTCGTCCAGCAGCAGCAGGTCTGGGCTGCCCAGCAGGGCAATGCCCACGCCCAGCCGCTGCTTCATCCCCATGGAATACTGCTTGACCGGCTTTTTCTCCTCAGGGGACAGGCCCACTGTGCTCAGTATTTCGTCTACCTGTCTTTTGGGGTCGGTAAGCCCCAGAAGCGCGGCGTAAAGACGCAGGTTCTTCCGGCCACTCAGGTCGTGGTACAGCCCCGGCTGCTCAATGAGCATTCCGATGCGCCGGTGGGCCACGGCGTCCTTGAGGGGCCTGTCGAAAATGGTGATCTCACCCTGGGTGGGGCTTGCCAGGCCGCACAGCAGCCTGAGCGTGGTGGACTTGCCCGCGCCGTTCTGGCCGATGAAGCCGTAGACGTCTCCCTGCTCTACCCGCAGCTCCAGGTGGTCGACCGCCCATTTGTCCTTATAGCGCTTGGACAGGCCTTTTGTCTGTATGACTGCCATTCCAATGTCCTCCTTTGCTTTGTCTGCAAGGATAGTATAGCAGGCAAATGCTCAGGCTTCGCTAAGAAAGATTAAAGATTGTATAAAGTTCAGCTCAGCTTGAAGCCGATTCCCCACACGGTTTGAATGTAGCTGTCTGTGCCGCTGGGGCGGAGCTTGGCCCGGATGTTGCTGATGTGCACATGGATGGTCTTGTCCTCAATGGGACAGTTCTCCTGCCAGACCGCTTCGTAGATCTGCTGCTTGGTGAAAACCTTTTTGGGGCGGCGCACCATGAGCTCCACGATTCTGAATTCGTGGGCCGTCAGCTCCACGGGCTGGCCGGCGGCAAGCAGGGACATCTCGCTGATATCCAGCTGCCAGTCTCGAAAGCGCAGCGTCTCGCCGGCCAGGGCTGTGCTGGCGTGGCGCAGCTGGACCTGGATTCTGGCCCAGAGCTCTTCCAGCTGGTAGGGCTTGGTCAGGTAGTCGTCCGCCCCAAGGCCCAGCAGCTCCACCTTGTCGGAGAGCTGGGACCGGGCGGACAGCACAATCACCGGCGTCTGGCTTTCCTGGCGGATTTCGTGGATGAGCTGGCTGCCGGAGAGCCCGGGCAGCATCAGGTCGATGAGCAGCAGGTCGCAGGCAGAGCTCTTCCAGAGCAGACGGCCCTCGGTGCCGGAAAACGCCTGGACGCACTGGCAGCCATGCCGCCGCAGGTATTGGGCGGTGGCGTTGTTGATGTCGGTATCGTCTTCGATTATGAGGATATTGGGCATGGGGGCCCTCCTTCTTTTCTCTTTTGCCGAAAACCAGTATAGCACCAAATAGGGGGACAGTCAATCGCGGGGCGGGGATTGGGGTGCGGCGGGACGTGTTTATGGGGAGTGCAGGGGGGCATGAGTAAAGCGGCCGGAGGGGGGCTCCTTCGGCCGCTTTGCTGGGGCGTTTCTGCGGTTTATGTATGGCTCACTGGTAGATGAGCTTTTCCAGCAGGCTCTCTCCGGTGGTTCCGGCAATGCGGATAACGGTCTGCCGCGCGGCTTGCAGCTGCAGGGCGGGGCCCTCCGGGCCCAGGAGCCCCAGGCTTGTGCCGTCCTGGAAGACCTCCACCTGGCCGGCGGAGCCAGGGGCGAACACCAGGGAAACGCTGCTGCCCTCCTGGGCGGCGTACAAGGTGTACTCGCTGTACTCGCCGGGGGACAGGCTCAACTGGCAGGCGTCCCAGCAGCAGTCAAAGCCAAAACGCTTTTCCGGCATTTTGGCGGGCTCTATGAGCTTCATTCCCGTTCCCCGGCGGTAGCCGCTGACTGTGCCGGCCTGGGCATGGCCCTGGCAGCCGTTGTGGTCAAAGTCAGTGGCCCGAAGGGAGCAGCCTGGCTCCCGGCGCACGCTGGCGCTGACAACAGGGAGCTGGTCGCAGTTTTCCAGGAGCATATTGGACAGGTACTCGTCCAGCATGGCCTGGGCCTCCGCATAGGAGGGCCGTGGGCCGCCGCTGGTGTAGGCGGTGAATTTCTCCCAGTTGGCCGGGGCCTTTACCGAGCAGGGGGAGTTGGCGCAGGCCATTTTCTTCCAGGGCCACACATTGTAGCCCACCCCCAGGCTGGCCCCCAGGGGGTACAGGGCCGCGAACCACTCGGGGGTGTTCTCCCCGGTCTCTCCCAGCCAAAGGGGCTTGTTCCAACGCCGGGACAGGTCCAGGAACGTCTCATAGGC
>NZ_JBQISV010000156.1:0-2720 GCF_056800975.1 Acutalibacter sp. | reverse complement strand
CAATTCGGAACGGTCCATGTGTGAGAGCACATTCCATAAAAATGCCTCTATCCCGCCGGATTCCCAGCTCTCGCATAGAATACAAACATGTTTCATGCTTCCATCCACCCCACAGCCAGCTGCTCCTGCTCCAGCTGGCGCTCCATGGCCTGCTCCACCAGCAGGGCGATGTTGCTCTCGATCCCCGCACGGGTGGAGAAATACAGCCTTCTCAGCGACTGCGGGGTCGCACGGCTGTCATCGATCCTTGCCGCCTCGCATACCGGCTTCATCAGAATTGGGATATAGGTTCGCTTGATTGATTGCCCACTTCGGGTGCGAAAAATTGCTCCGGATGTGATCCCATTCCGCTCCGCAAAGTCCAGCAGCTCTTTTTGCACACACGCCGGAATGGTCACAGCCTGCTTAACTCGATTATGATAGCAGACGACCTTTCCTTCCCGGACCGCCTCCACTGTCAGGTTCGGCAGTTCCTTGACAAAGAACCCCGTGCAGGCGAACAGCTTAATAAGCAGATAGACCTTTTCATTTCCCAGCGCCTTTGCAGTGTGCAGAAGATGCAAATACTCCGCCCGGGAAAGCTCCGGCTGGGGCGGCTTTTCTTCCTTGAGCTGCCCCACCAGCTGGTACTCCCGGTGGCCGATGTAATCCAAGAAGGCGTTCGCCGCCGACTGGGATGCATTCACCGAGGCAGGCGCATACCTCTTCAGCAACGATTCCCGCCAACTCTCCATAAACCCGTGGCGGATCCGCTTGTCCTCCGGTAGGTCCTCGTAGAACTGAGTCAGCTTCCGCCGGTAGAACTTGATCGTTCCCTCGGCCCGGTCCAGGCTCTCATAGAGGGCCAGAAATCGCTCGATCTCCTCCATGGTGATGAGGGTCCCTTCCCCCGGCTGACGCTGACACACCATCCGCTCTTCACTCATAACACGCTGCCGTGCACTTGGCATGGAAAACCCTCCTTCCCTTCTTGTCGGAAGACGCAAATAGTCACCGGGCTTGGGCAGAATATAAGGGATTAGGAAAAGAGCAGGCGGCTTTTTGGAGTAAAAGAGAAGGGCCAGAAAGGAAAAGCTTCCCTCTGACCCTGTTTCACACGCAAAAAATAAGCCCAAGCCTTGCATTCCTGTATGATCTGTGATAAACTGTTACCAGCCTATACGGAATCTTGGCGGAAGGCGTTTCTTTTTGGCTTCAATTTTGTGCCAAATGCGTCTTCTGTTTAATTTTGAGCTATGATACAAGCCCCAGCCGTTCCAGCTGCCGGGCATGCTCCGCTCCGGTGGAAATCAGGTAGATCCGCGTGGTCTCGATGCTGGAGTGCCCCAGCACATCCGCCAGCTTCACCACATCCCGGCAGGCCCGGTAGAAGGTCCTGGCAAACAGATGCCGGAGGTTGTGGGGAAACACCTTGCTCCGCTCCACCCCTGCCCTGGCACAAAGGGCCTTCATCTCCGCCCAGATCTGACGCCTGCTCAGACTTTTTCCGCTTCTGGTGAGGAAGATCTCACCGGAGGCGATTTTTCTTTTCCTGGCATATTTCAGCAGCTTTCGGCAGAGCTTTCCCGGGATAAGTATCGTTCTGATCTTTCCTTTAAGTGATATTTCTGTCCTTCCATTGCGCATAGATTCCACTGTTATGTACTTAAGTTCACTTACTCTGATCCCCGTGGCACAGATGGTCTCAATGAGAAGGGCCAGCCGCTCCCGGCCCAGAACCCTGGCGGTTTCCAGCAGGCGGGTGTACTCCTCCCGGCTCAGCTCCCGCTCGCTGCTGCGGAACACCCGCCGCTGGATTTTGAGATACTTCACCCGGCAGTCCGGCCAGCCTAAAAAGGCAAAGAACTTGTTTAGTGCCGACAGCTTTCCGTTGACGGTCCCAGGCTGAAATCCGCTGGCTGTCAGGCGGGCTTTCCAGGCCGTGGCTCCTTCTTTGGTCACCGGGGCACCCTCCAGCCAGGCGGCAAAGGCCCGCACCTCCCGCAGGTACTTTTCGATGGTGGCGGGTTCGCGCTCCTCCTCCAGCAGCCACCGGCGAAAGGCCGCCAGCTGCCCGGCCCCTACTTTTCTCTCCATAGCAATATCCTCCTACTTTGGACAAATAATGCTTTTATTTTACCCTAGCAGGATATGGATTGTAAAATGGAGAAATGGACGAGGGTGAGGGGAATATATGAGAAAGCCGCAATACAAAAGGGCTGTACTGCGGCTGAATGGCTAGCTAATTTTTCGTATCGGTTTGCCTGGCACTTGGGACAAAATGTAGCTTTATTATTTCATGCCTTTGGCTGTGGACAGCCAACAAACCTGATTTTCATTTATCTTTTTTGTAGGCCCTTGCCTGGCTCAAAAAGGGCACAGGCCAAAAACTGCCCAAAACGGGGAACTTGCGGGGTTCATATCCTGCCGGTTACCCTTAAGACCTCTTTTGCATCTATCGTTTGACCAGCTGATTTTTGATCCCTAAAAAGTCCAAAAACACTTGATGCCATGCGGGTTTATCCGCATGGCATCTAAAGTGTTTGGGTTAGTTGGTTGGGCCGGCAGGATTCGGACCTGCGGAATGCGGGAGTCAAAGACCCGTGCCTTACCACTTGGCTACGGCCCAATAAAACAAAAGACAGGACCAGGCCAAAAGAGCCCGCTCTTTGTAACCTGATCCTGTCTTTTTTATTTTGGGGTGGATAGAGAGATTCGAACTCTCGGCCTCCAGAGCCACA
>NZ_JBQISV010000155.1:0-2720 GCF_056800975.1 Acutalibacter sp. | reverse complement strand
AGGCCTGGGCCGGGGGATATTCGGGCTTCCGCCACACATCTGCCAGCGGATAAAAAGAAAACCAGACGCGACGTTTCCGGCGCGCCTGATTTTTTCGGCTTGGGGAAGGGGGACGGGCCTCAGCCCCCCTGCTTGCTGTTGATGATTTTGCTCAGCTCCTCCATAAAGCTGTTGATGTCCTTGAACTGGCGGTAGACCGAGGCGAAACGCACATAGGCCACCTCGTCCACGGTCTTCAGCTTTTCCATGGCATAGGTGCCAATGCGCTGAGAGGAGACCTCCTTGTCCAGGGAGTTTTGCAGCAGAACCTCAATCTCGCTTACAATATGCTCCAGGGTCTCCAAGGCCACCGGACGCTTTTCGCAGGCCCGCAGCAGGCCGTTGAGCAGCTTCTGGCGGTCAAAGGCCTCCCGGGAGCGGTCCTTTTTAATGACCACAATGGGGATGCTCTCAATGACCTCATAGGTGGTAAAGCGCTTGGCGCATTTCAAGCACTCGCGGCGGCGGCGGATGCGCTCGTTTTCGTCAGTGGGCCGGGAATCCACTACCTTGCTCTCCGTGTATCCGCAATAGGGGCATTTCACTGTTATAACATCTCCCTTGACTGTGTGTTATGTCTTTTGATTATACACGATATCGAGAATAAAAGCAAGGACTTCTGAGAAATACTTTCGCTTAAAATTCATGAATACAGGATAGAAAGACCGGTTAAGAGGAATTTTTCTGCCCCCATGCCCATGCTGACATATGGGTGTGGGAGAAAAGGAGTGACCAATATATGGCTGTTTTAACGGTAAAAGGAATCTCCCTGAGCTTTGGGGAGGAGAGGATTTTGGAGGACGTGAGCTTTGAGCTGCAGAAGGGGGAACGGGTGGGCCTGGTGGGGGTGAACGGCAGCGGCAAAACCACCCTGTTTAAAACCCTGACCGGCGAGTATGTCCCGGACGGGGGCTCGGTGGTGTTTGCCAAGGACGCCCGCCCCGGCTATATGGAGCAGCATGTGTGCCGCGACTTTGACAAGACCGCTTTTCAGGAGGTTATGACAGTGTTCGCCCCTCTGCTGAAAATGGAGAAGGAGCTGGAGGACCTGGCGGCCCGGCTCTCTGAGCGTTCGCCGGAGGAGGTGATGGAGAAGCTCATCCTCCGCCAGTCTGAGCTGAACGACCGCTTTGTGGACAGCGGCGGGCTCACCTGCCGGTCCCGGGCCCGCAGCGCGTTGCTGGGCCTGGGCTTTGGTGAGGAGCAGCTGGGCAGCAAGGTGGGGGTGCTCAGCGGCGGGCAAAAGGCCAAGCTGCAGCTGGCGAAAATGCTGCTGGGCGGGGCCAATCTCCTGCTGCTGGACGAGCCCACCAACCACCTGGACATCACTGCCGTGGAGTGGTTGGAGGGCTTTTTGCAGACCTATCCCGGGGCCTACATTGTCATCTCCCACGACCGGTATTTTCTGGACAAGGTGACCGAGCGCACCCTGGAAATGCAGAACCGGCGGGTGGAGTCCTATAAGGGCAGCTACAGCCGCTATCTGGAGCTGAAGGCCGAAAAGCGGCTGGCGGCGGAGCGGGTGTATGAGAACACCCAGAAGGAGATTAAGCGCATTGAGGGCATTATCGAGCAGCAGCGCCGGTGGAACCAGGAGCGCAACTATGTCACCATTGCCAGCAAGCAAAAGGCCATCGACCGGTTGGAGGCCACCCTGGAAAAGCCGGACCAGGACCCGGAGTCCATCCGGTTCCAGTTCCACGCCAGCCGCAGGTCCGGCGACGACGTGCTTACCGCCGAGGAGCTGAGCCTGTCCTTTGGGGGGCCGAAGCTGTTTGAAAACGTGAATCTGGAAATCAAAAGGGGGCAGAAGATTTTTCTCATCGGCCCCAACGGCTGCGGCAAAACCAGCCTGTTCAAGATCCTGCTGGACCAGTACCATCCGGACACAGGCTTTGTGCGCATTGGCGCGGGGGTGGACCTGGGGTATTATGAGCAGTCCCAGCTGAGCCTGCACGACGAGAAGCAGGTCATTGACGAGATATGGGACCTGCACCCCCGGATGAACCAGACCGAGGTGCGCAGCGCCTTGGCGGTGTTCCTGTTCAAGGGGGAGGACGTGTTTAAGCCTGTGGGGGCCCTTAGCGGCGGCGAGCGGGCCCGGGTGCTGCTGCTGAAGCTGATGCTCTCCAAGGCCAACTTTCTGCTGCTGGACGAGCCCACCAACCACCTGGACATTGGCTCTTGCGAGGCATTGGAGGAGGCGCTTTCGGGGTATGACGGCACCCTGTTTGTGGTGTCTCACGACCGGTATCTCATTAACAAGCTGGCCGACAAGGTGTATGTGCTGAGCCCGGAGGGGGCAAAGCTGTACCACGGCAATTATGACTATTATGTAGAGCAGCGGGAGGCCCGGCAGGCGGCGGTGGAGGAGAAGGCCCCGCCCAAGGTAAACCTTTACAAGCAGCGCAAGGAGCAGGAGGCCGAGGCCCGGAAGCGGCGGGCGGCTCTGGCCCGGTTGGAGAAGGAGATTGAGGAGGCGGACGCCCGGCGGGCGGCCTTGGAGGAGCAGATGAGCGACCCGGAGACAGCGGCGGACTACCAGAGGGTAGGGGAGCTGTCGGAGGAGCTGGGAGAGCTGGCAAGAGAGAGCGACCGGCTGCTGGCCCAGTGGACGGAGCTCTCGGAGCAGATAGAAGCAGAAGCTTGAGGCATAGAAAAGCAGCGGGGTTTCGGGCTGG
>NZ_JBQISV010000154.1:0-2817 GCF_056800975.1 Acutalibacter sp. | reverse complement strand
CACTTGGATATTGATGCATTTTCCCCAGCTCCCGCTTGTTTTTTTCCCTATTATCTTCCACTCCGCCTTTTTTGTCAAAAGATTTTAAACAGGCTCTAAGGCGGAGTACGCCTTGCTGTCTTACATGGAATATGCCGGACGGATGCAGAAAACCGGGGATCATGACCGCTTTGCCCAGGCGGTGGCCCGCTATTTCACGGTGAGACGGCAGACGGGCAGCGACTGGCTTTACGCCTTTGAGGGAGCGGACGCCAAAAGGCGCTGCCTGGAAACCTATCCGCAAATGTATTCCATGGCTCAGGCCATGTACGCCTTTGCAAAAGAGACCGAGGAATTCAAGGCCGTCGCAATGACCGACGGCCCGGACGCCTGGCCCGATCCCAAAAGAATTTGAGCCCTCCTTTTTTCAGACCCTGGACTTTCGCCGTTTATCCTTCCCAACGGGCACATTTTGTGATACTATGGGGGGCAGAAAAGAAAAGGAGGACCCTTCCTTGAATGAAAAACTCACCCCCCGCCAGCTGACCCTCATCGGCTCCATGCTTTTGGGCCTGTTCTTCGGGGCGGGCAACCTGATTTTCCCTCTGATCCTGGGGGCTAAAGCTGGACAGAACCTGCCCGCCGCCCTCCTGGGGCTTCTCATGACCGCCGTGGGTATCCCTCTTCTGGGGGTCATGTCTATTGGTCTTGCCCGGAGCGAGGGCCTGCTGGACCTATCAGGCCGGGTGTCCCCCCGGTTCCGGCTTCTCTTTACCTGCGCCCTGTATCTGACCATCGGGCCCCTGTTCGCCATCCCCCGCTGCGCCGCCACCAGCTTCACCATCGGCCTGTCCCCCTTCGTGGGAGAAAACCCCTGGCTTTGGCAGCTTGGGTTTTCCCTGTGCTTTTTTGGGGCGGTGCTGTTTTTCTCCCTGAAACCATCCAAAATTCTGGATTCCGTGGGGAAATTTCTGAACCCGGCCTTCCTTCTCTTTCTGGGAATTATGCTGGTCACGGCTCTCATCAAGCCTGTCCAATCCGTGTCCTCGGTGGCTCCCAGCGGGGACTATATCCACTCCGCCTTTTCCGCCGGTTTTTTGCAGGGCTATGATACCCTGGACGCCCTGGCCAGTCTGGCCTTTGGCATCATCGTCATTCGGACCGTCCGCCAGCTTGGGGTCACTGAGCCGGGGCGGGTGGCGGTGAGCACAGTGAATTCCGGGGTGGTGAGCATGTCCCTGATGGCCCTCATCTACGCGGCCACCGCCCTGGTGGGAGCCCAGAGTTTTGGGCTCTACGCGGAACGCCTCTCAGACCCCGGCTTTACAGGGGGCTATGCCTTCGCCATCATCGCCCGCCACTATTTTGGCCCGGGGGGCGCGCTGCTGCTGGCGGTCACGGTGACCCTATGCTGCATGAAGACCGCCGTGGGATTGGTGACCTCCTGCGGGGAGACCTTTGAGGAGATGTTCCCCGGCAGGCTCTCCTACCCCAAGTGGGCGGTGCTGTTCAGCGGCGCTTCCCTGCTCATCTCCAACTTTGGTCTTTCCAAAATCATCGAATTTTCCGCCCCGGTGCTCTACTTCCTCTATCCCCTGGCCATTGTACTGATTCTGCTGGGACTTTTGGGGCAGTTTTTCGGCCACGCCCGCCCTGTCTACCAGTGGACCATGTGGTTCACACTGGCTGCGGCGGTGCTGGAACTGTGCCGGGTGGTGCGCTTCAAGCCCGTGGCCAGCCTGGCGGGGCGGGTCCTCCCCTTCTATACCTACGGACTGGGCTGGGTGATCCCGGCGGCCCTTGGATTTGCCGTGGGAATGATTTTGAACCGGCGGCACAGGACATGATCGTCCGCACCCTGACGCCCCCGGGTCGGAGATGCGCCCACGAGCAATTCGACCTTTGAAAGCCCAGCAGGAGCATTTGACATATTAACGAAAGGGGACTTTGACGTGAACGAGATTCTAACCGCTCTGCACAGGCGCAAGTCCGTGCGGGCATACACCGGAGAGCCTGTCTCAGCGGAGCAAAAGGAGCAGATTTTGAGGGCCGCCTGCGCGGCGCCTACCGCAGGTAACCAGCAGCTCTACACCATTTTGGATATTACAGATCAGGGCCTCAAGGACAAGCTGGCCGTCTCCTGCGATAACCAGCCCTTCATCGCAAAGGCGGAGGTCGTGCTGATTTTCTGCGCGGACTGTCAAAAGTGGTATGACGCCTTTGCCGCCGCCGGCTGTGAGCCCCGTCCCCCCAGGGCGGGGGATCTGATGCTGGCGGTGACCGACTGCGCGATTGCCGCTCAAAACGCGGTAACCGCAGCGGACAGCCTGGGGCTGGGCTCCTGCTATATTGGAGACATCATGGAACAGTGCGAAACCCACCGGGAGCTGCTCAGCCTTCCCAGCTATGTATTCCCGGCGGTCATGCTGGTGATCGGGACGCCGACCCAGCAGCAGAGGGAGCGGCCAAAGCCCGAGCGATGCCGCCTGAAGCACATCGTCCACGAGAACACATACCGCCGCATGGGCCCGGAGGAGCTGCAGGAAATGCTGGCCCCCCAGGCCGGCCAGCGGCCCTACGAAGAGTGGCTGGCCGCCTTCTGTGAGCGGAAATACCAGTCCAGCTTTTCCCGGGAAATGTCCCGCTCTGTGGAGGAATATCTAAAATCATTCCAGCAGGGGTCCTGAACAGCCAATCACCAAATAAAGACGGAGGCCAAAAGGCCTCCGTCCTATTTTTATTCGATGTTCTGCCCCTCCAGCCCCAGGAAACGCTCCATACAGGCGGCAGTCTCCGCCGCCCGCGCCACGGTGTCCATCTCGCAGAACACCCGCAGCA
>NZ_JBQISV010000153.1:0-2878 GCF_056800975.1 Acutalibacter sp. | reverse complement strand
AACCTGAACTACGCCAAGCTCTCGGTGGCGTCGGTGCTGCTATTGGTCGTTGTACTCATTGTTTTCGCAGTGTTCTATGGATTTGTAATGAGGAAGGAGGCGTTCCGGGCATGAAAAGAACCTCTGTGTTCAGCGGTGCGTTTGCGCTGCTGCTGTCGTTTATCTCCATTGCGCCTTTTGTTTATGTGCTTACCCTGAGCTTTCTGCCCGCGTCCGGTGGGGTGACCTTTGATTACTACTACGACGTGTTTCTGGGCTCGCCTCAGTATTTACTCCGGTTCTGGAAAAGCATGGGCATCTGCCTGTGTATTGTGGCAGGGCAGTTGGTGGTGTCCATACTGGCGGGCTATGGCTTTGCCAAATGCGACTTTCCCGGTAAAAACGGTTTGCTCTTTGTACTCATGATTCTCATGGTGCTGCCCCTGCAGGTTACTCTGGCCCCCAATTATATCATGCTGGACAAGCTGGGCCTTTTGGACACCTATTCGGCCCTGATTTTCCCCTCTGTCTTCATCCCTCTGGGCACCTTTATCCTGACGCAAAGCTTCAAATCAGTGAGCGATGACATTATCGACGCCGCCAAGCTGGACGGCTGCGGGCTGTTCCGGCTGCTTACCAAAGTGGTTCTGCCTATGAATTCCAGCGGGCTGGTATGTGTGACGCTGCTCTCTTTTTTGGACGGCTGGAACATGGTGGAGCAGCCTATTGCCTACATCAAGGACTTTGTTCGATATCCCATTTCGGTGGCCCTGGCCTATGTGCCCCCTACCGACCCGACTTTGCAGCTGGTATGCTGCATTCTGGTGGTAATCCCGCCTCTGTTCCTGTTTACCTACTTTAACCGGGAACTGGTAGAAGGAATTGTCCTTGCGGAGGTGAAATAAGATGAAAAAGAAAGCGTTGATGATTTTTGTCCTGCTGTTCTGGATGCTTGTGGCCTGTACACTGTTGTCTGTGAAGGTGGAGGAGCAGATGATCCCGCAGGTGACAACGGTAACAGCCTCCCGTGGCTACAGTTTTGACAGCGACCCGGAGGTTCCTTTGAGCTGTCTGTTTTTTGACAGCAATGGTATGCACCTGTACTCAACCTATGAGGGCACTGGCTGGGAAGCCGGTATTCGGGTGAAAGAGGAGTCTCCCAGCAGCTACGAGGTGGGGGAGGAGTCTGTGATCCTTACCAATGGTTGGAGCGGTACTTTTATTGAGTTCGCCTCCAAGCCGCTAAAGCCTGGGGAGTTGGTATCGGAGAAACGAGGCGGCGAACAGATAGAGGACCATTGGCTGGCCGTGTTTTCCCAGGAGAAGCCTGAATTTAGCGAGCTGCCGGAGGGGGTCAGCCTGGAAGAGGAGAATGACGGCGCGGTGCTGCTCTCCATTGCCAAGGCGCAGCAGCCCTATATGGACGGGCGGGCAAAAAGTCTGGTGCCTGAGTTTTTCAACGCCCAGGTCTACAGCTTTGCTGAGATGCGAAAATTTTTGGACGCGCTGCCTCAGGTGGGGCTGGCAGCAGCGATGATTCTGGCGGCAGTAACCATTTGGGCCTGCTGCTGTTTTATGGTAAAGGATGTAAAAAAGCACTGGGTGGGACTGCTCACAGGGGCTGTTTTTGGTCTGCTTCTGTTGGTAGGGCTCCATTTTGTCCTGGGATCGGTGAACCTGCCTTCCTCCTTGCTCCCCAGGGAAAAAATTACAGACATCGGCTATTTTTACCAGGAGTACACGGAGTTTTTCAACGCTCTAAAGAGCTTCGCGCCTCCTGCGTCTGAGTCTGGCTTTTTGGAGCCAAATCTGCCAAAGACGCCTGCGGCTAAGGAAATGATCAGCTATAAGAACGCGCTAATCATGCGTCCGTTTCTGCTCATGGCGCTGGGCATCGTTTTGCCTCTCGTTCTGCGGTTTGTGGAGTGGGCCATTCTATACAAACGCAGCTTGCCGAAAATCAAATAGCTGCATTTGATCAGATCATTTGCTTTTTCCTAGTTGGTGTGCTATGATACTCCCACAGTCTTTAAAAGGAGAGGGTACACATGACAGTGGAGTATGACAATGAGGAGTTTTTTCAGCAGTATGCCCAGATGGAGCGGAGTAAATCCGGGCTGGCAGGGGCAGGAGAGTGGCATCAGCTGCGCCCTCTGTTCCCGCCGGTGGAAGGGCTTCGGGTGCTGGACCTGGGCTGCGGCTATGGCTGGCACTGCCGGTTTGCGGCAGAGCAGGGCGCGGCCCAGGTACTGGGTATTGACCTGAGCCAGAAGATGCTGGATGAGGCCCGGAGAAGAAACCCCGGCCCGCAGATCACTTACCGGCAGTGCGGCATTATGGAGTATGAATATCCAGAGGACAGCTGGGACCTGGTGGTCTCAAATCTGGCGTTGCATTATGTAGAGAACCTGGAACAGGTGTTCCGGCTGGTTAACAGAACCCTGAGCGCGGAGGGTTGCTTTTTGCTTAATATTGAGCACCCCACCTTTACCGCCGGCGTAGGACAGCAATGGGTCTGTTCCTCTGAGGGCAAGCCCCTCTATTGGCCGGTGGACGGTTATTTTCTGCCGGGGGAGAGGCGCACAGAATTTCTGGGCTGTGAAGTGGTGAAGTATCACCACACCCTGACTCAAATATTGAACGGGCTGCTTCAGGCGGGTTTTACTTTGGCGGCAGTGGAAGAAGCGCAGCCGCCAGAGGAACTGATGTCCCTACCCGGTATGGCGGATGAGCTCCGCCGGCCCATGATGCTGCTGGTAAAGGCGCAAAAAAGGAAGCGGGGATAAGGATGGGGAGAAAGACGCAGGTCTCCTGTCACGGGGATGAACGCCGGTTTGCGGTGTTGGCGGAATTTATCGCGGACTATTTTGGCAAGTCGGTCAAGTATATTGCGGATATT
>NZ_JBQISV010000152.1:0-2939 GCF_056800975.1 Acutalibacter sp. | reverse complement strand
GATATCCACAGTGAGCGCAGAGCTCTGTGGAAAAGTCTTGACCTGCGGCAGGAAATTCCGCCCAATGCTGTGCTCTAAAGCTCTCCCTCTGACTGCGGCATTCTCCCCCATTCATGATTTTTACCCGATAAACCGCCATTTTCCACCACTTTTTTCGTCGGCATTTCTTTCGTCTTCCTGCTTGAAATTTTTCTCTGCCAGTGTTATAATTTTCATTTAATAACAGCCCCAAATCCCCCCTGTCCCAAAAACTAAATGAGGAAAGAGAGTGTGCTTATGCTGAAAATGGACTTCCAACAAAAGTTTGTCAAAGAGGGCCTTACCTTTGACGACGTCCTCCTCATCCCCGCCGAGTCCCATGTGCTGCCCAGCGAGGTGGATTTTTCCGCCCAGCTCACCAAAACCATCCGCCTGAACGCCCCCATTCTCACTGCTGCCATGGACACGGTCACAGAGTCTGACATGGCCATTGCCATTGCCCGGGAGGGAGGTCTGGGCATCATCCACAAGAATATGACTATTGAGCGCCAGGCCGACCAGGTGGACCGGGTGAAGCGCTCCGAAAACGGCGTCATCGCAAACCCCTTCTTCCTTTCTCCTGACAGCCTGGTGAAGGAAGCAGAGGAGCTGATGGGCCGCTTTAAAATTTCCGGGGTCCCCATCTGCGAGGATGGGGTGCTGGTAGGCATTATCACCAACCGGGACCTGCGCTTTATGGAGGGCGAGGACTTCAATCAGCCGGTAAAAAACGTGATGACCCGGGAGCCCCTGATCACTGCGCCGGTGGGCACTACTTTGAAGCAGGCCCAAGAGATTCTCAGAAAGCACCGCATTGAGAAGCTGCCCCTGGTGGACGGCAATATGCGCCTGAAGGGCCTGATTACCATTAAAGACATTGAGAAGGCTGTGCGCTACCCTAACTCTGCCAGAGACCAGAGCGGCCGGCTGCTGTGCGGCGCGGCCATTGGCGGCACTGCCGATGTGCTGGACCGGGTTGCCGCTCTGGTGGAGGCTCAGGTCGACGTGGTGGCTCTGGACTCTGCCCACGGTCATAACGACGGGATCATCAAGGCTGTGGCAAAGGTCAAGGGGGCCTACCCCAATCTGCCGGTCATTGCCGGCAACATAGCCACGGCCGAGGGGGCAAAAGCCCTGATCGATGCAGGGGCGGACTGCGTCAAGGTGGGCATTGGCCCTGGCTCAATCTGCACCACCCGGGTAGTGGCAGGCATTGGCGTGCCCCAGGTCACCGCTGTGTTTGACGCGGCCAGCGAGGCCAGCAAGCACAATGTCCCTGTCATTGCCGACGGCGGCATCAAGTACAGCGGCGATATTGTCAAGGCTCTGGCGGCAGGGGCTGAGGCTGTCATGCTGGGCTCTATGGTAGCCGGCTGCAAGGAGGCTCCCGGAGACTACGAGCTCTATCAGGGCCGTCAGTTCAAGGTCTACCGGGGCATGGGCAGTCTGGGGGCCATGGGCAGGGGCAGCAGCGACCGGTACTTCCAGGGAGAGCAGAAGAAGTTTGTGCCTGAGGGCGTAGAGGGCCGAGTGCCCTACAAGGGGCCTTTGGCTGAGACCATCTTCCAGCTGCTGGGCGGCCTGCGCTCAGGCATGGGCTACACAGGCTGCGGCGCCATTCAGGAGCTCCACGACAGGGCTCAGTTTGTGCGCATCACCGGCGCGGGGCTGAAGGAGAGCCATCCCCACGACATTCAAATCACCAAAGAGGCGCCCAACTACTCGGTTCTCTCTTAAAGGACAATTTTTCTGGAAAATTCACGAAAAAGCTATTGACATTCTCTTTTCAATGCAGTATAATTAAGAGCGTCCCGCAGGACGGGGCGCAATATGGCGGTATAGCTCAGTTGGCTAGAGCAATCGGTTCATACCCGATGTGTCGATGGTTCAAATCCATTTACCGCTACCAAATGGCCCGGTGGTCAAGCGGCTAAGACACCGCCCTTTCACGGCGGTAACACGAGTTCGATTCTCGTCCGGGTCACCAAATGAGTCGGGGTCCGGAGGCCGAGAGCGGTGTGTTCTTGGCAGGACCTGGGCAAACCAAGGAAGGACGCTGGGCGTAAAGCTGCGGCGTTTTTCTTTTATCCTGAATTTTTAATGATTTGAGGTGCTGTTGATGTGGAAAAGAATAGCGGGTCTGGCAGTGGCCGGCCTTTTTGTGTTGACGCTGGCTGCCTGTGGCGGACCTGTGGAGCAGCTGGAAACTCTTGAGTCCCCCTCCTCCGGCATTCAGCAGACAGCTGTTTCGCCTGACGGCTTTGAGGACAACCTGGACGGTCTGTGTGAATACATGCAGGAGAATCACGCAGTGGCCGGCGAAAGGGTTGAGATGTCCTACAAGGAGATTGGCGCTGTGGGGGGCTACCGCTACCGGTTCAAATTCAACAGCAGCACCGCGCAGGTGGAGTTTTATGAGTTCGACCTGGACAGCTCTGACGGCAAGGCCAAGGAGTGTCTGGACAGCGTAAAGGAGAAAGGCTTCTTCACCCTGCTCGGCAACGACGTCCCCGCCACCCTCAGCGGCAAGTATATGATGATCTACACCGACGCCAGTAACGACCAGCTGAACACGGAAAAGCGGGATGAGGTTGTCGACCTGTTCGTCAGCTTTCACTCCTGAGCATAAAATCACAAATCAAGCCGCTGCCTGAACAGGACAGCGGCTTTTCTTGACTTTCCCCATGCCATGTGATATAGTAAACGCACTTGAAAATCAGCAAATAGTGATTTTCAAGCAGGGCAGCGCGGACATGCCTGTGCCGCTAGGTACAAAGCGGTAGTACCTCTTTGAACTGCGTTAACTATATCATGTCACAAAAAAGAAAGGACGGGTTGGGTTATGGATTTTTCTTTTGGCATCGGCATCTATGTGAAGAACAGCAAGGAGGCGGCAGACCTCTATCAGCGGGCTTTTGGGC
>NZ_JBQISV010000151.1:0-3021 GCF_056800975.1 Acutalibacter sp. | reverse complement strand
GTAGTTTCCGCCGAGCTGGCAAAGATCATTGAGTATAAAATGGCCATCGGGCATAACACGGGCTATGTATACCGTGCAGACGGTTTTCTGGTCGCTACGCCCACAGGCTCCACAGCCTATTCTCTTTCTGCCGGCGGGCCGGTAGTGGAGCCAACCTTGAACTGCATGATCTACACCCCAATCTGTCCCCATTCTCTGTCTGACCGCAGTGTGGTTTTTGCCCCGGACACCTTGCTGACAGTGGAGATTCCCCGAAACCGGAGCCGGGTTTATCTGACAGTGGACGGAGCCATACCGGTGGAGCTGAAGGCTGGCGACCGCCTGACCTTTGGAGGAACAAAAAGCTTTGCCCGCTTTATTAAGCTGACAAACCGCTATTTTTATGATATACTGAATAAAAAGCTGCTGGAAACCTCATAGCACAGGCGAACAACCGCCGGAAAGGAATTGAGATGAAAAACCGACGTCACGCCAAGATTTTGGAGCTGATCAAGGAGTATGACCTGGAGACGCAGGACGAGTTGCTTAGGCATTTGCGTGAGGCAGGGTTCGACGTTACCCAGGCCACGGTGTCCCGGGACATCAAGGAGCTGCGGCTGGTCAAGATTCTCTCCGCAGATGGGAGGTACAAATACTCCACCGGCAGCGAGAACACCAACGCCATGTCCGCAAAATTTTACTCCTTGTTTACCGACTCTGCGTTGTCTGTGGATTCTGCCCAGAACATGCTGGTAATCAAGTGCATGAACGGCATGGCGCAGGCGGTGTGCGCCTCAATGGACGCTATGTTCTGGAAGAATTTTGTGGGGACTCTGGCTGGCGAGGATACCATTTTTGTGGTGTGCCGCACAGAAGCCGCCGCGATGGAGGCACAGGAGGAGCTGAAAAAGCTGCTGCGGTCTTAAAATAATGCTTTATTCTCATGATAGGGAGGCTTTTGAACGTGCTTGCACAGCTGTTCATCAACAATATTGCCGTGATCGAGCGGGCTTCCATAGACTTGGAGCAGGGCTTTACGGTGCTCACTGGTGAGACAGGGGCGGGCAAATCCATCATTATCGACGCCATTCACGCCGTGCTGGGAGAGCGAACCTCGAAAGAGCTGGTGCGCACTGGCGCGGCTGAGGCCTCGGTGTCCGCGCTGTTCACCGGCCTCTCTGAGGATGTGTTGAAAATGCTGGACGAGCTCTCTGTGCCCCGGGAGGAGGATGGCTCTCTGCTCATCCAGCGGGGCATCCGGCTGGAAGGGCGGTCTGCCTGCAAGCTGAACGGCTCGCCGGCAACTGTCTCTATGCTGAAGACCATTGCCCCCCGCTTGGTAGGGATACATGGCCAGCATGAGAGCTATGAGCTGCTCTCCCCAGAGGTCCACATGACCTATATTGACAGCTTTGGCCGTTTGGAGAGGCTTTTGGAGCAATATCAGGCCAGTTACCGGCAGTTAAGGGACATTCAGCGGCGGCTTCGGGAGCTCAACACGGACGAGGGGGAGAAGAGCCGTCAGGCTGATTTGCTGCGTTATCAGATTAACGAGCTTGAGTCAGCCAACCTGGTGCCAGGCCAGCGGGAGGCGCTGACCCAGGAGCGGGAGACGGTGCGCAACAGCGAGAAGATTTCCTCGGCAGTTGAGCTGGTGAAGGCCATTCTCTCCGGTGATGAGGAAAGCAGTGGACTGCGCTCTGAGTTGACCCGGGCGGCCGGCGCGCTGGAACGGGCCGCCAGCTATTTTCCTCAGCTGGAAGAGCCGCTGCAAAAGCTGCGTGAGGCTGGTTTTCTTTTGGAGGATGCGGAAAGTGTGATTTATGGGCTTTCTGTTGACTTTGATCCCTCCGCTTTGGATGCTATTGAGGAACGGCTGGACCAGCTCTATCGTCTTGGCCTGAAATATGGCGAGACAGAGGAGGAAATGCTGCGGTATCTGAACAACTGCCAGGAGAGTCTGCACCGTATTGAGTTCGCGGATGAGGAACGGGAAAAGCTGACAGAAGAATATGAAAAGGCAAAGCAGGCCGCGATTGCCCTGGCCCGGGAGCTCTCGGAAAAGCGCCGGGCGGCAGGAGAACGCTTCACCAAGCAGGTCAAGGCAGAGCTGGCCTTTCTGAACATGCCTGGGGTGGAGTTTGTCACAGAAATCGAGCGTGTACCCCTTACGCCCACTGGCTGCGACAAGCTGCAGTTTTTGGTGTCGGCCAACCGGGGAGAGCCAGCCAAGCCCCTCTCGAAGATTGCCTCTGGCGGAGAGCTCTCCCGGATCATGCTGGCAGTCAAAACTGTGCTTTCGGGCCGGGATAAGATTGATACCCTGATTTTTGACGAGGTGGACTCCGGAGTCAGCGGCGCGGCAGCGAATAAAATTGGGGAGAAGCTCCGGCAGGTCAGCGCGAACCGGCAGGTGCTGTGCATTACCCACCTGGCTCAGATTGCCGCCATGGCGGACCATCATCTTCATATCAGCAAGCATGTGGAGAAGGGCCGCACGTTCACACAGGTGGAACCCCTGGACTTGGAGGGCCGCAAGCGGGAGCTGGCGCGGATCATCGGGGGAGAGAATATTACCCAGCTGCAGCTGGATATGGCCGGAGAAATGTTGAAAAAGACTTGACAAGCGTTTCATTGTCTGCTAGAATGACGTTAATAGCTGTGACGGAACCGGGGCCTCAAGCCCCAACTAAGCGTTGTTTTCTATGGCACAGAGAGCCTGCGGTTGGTGCGAGCAGGACCAGGACAGCGGCTGAAGATACCTTCCTGAGCTGCTTTTCAGAACGCCAGTGGAGAGAAAATTTTCTCTGGGGTTAGTAGGAAAAGCCGTTTGACGAACGTTATCCTGTCAGGGTATGTATGTACCCGTTGAGGCCGGAGCTGTGAGGCTTCGGTAAACTGAGGTGGTACCGCGATTTTATCGCCCTCTGTAAAAAGTATGCCCAATGGGGCGCTTTTGCAGAGGGCGTTTTGTGTTGGGCTGTGGAGGTGAATTTTGTGCTTCAATTGAAGCCGGCGTGGATCGGGGACGCTGCCGCTCTG
>NZ_JBQISV010000150.1:0-3120 GCF_056800975.1 Acutalibacter sp. | reverse complement strand
TTGCCCATCCCATGAATCATATTCGTCTCACTCCCACCCTGCAACACTGCCGCCGCTTTCATCACCAGAGTCTCATCTGCCAGCATGTCGTCCCAGGTCAGGTCCTTTGAGGGGGAATGACTGGCCTCGAACCGGCGGAAGCAGGTGATGGGGAAGGTGTATGACAGGGGCACCAGAAACTGGCCCTTTTCCGTCCGCCCAACCTCCATTACCGTCTGGTTGAAGTCGTCCCATATGGCAAATTTCGCTTTTGCTATATACTTGTCCAGTGGCATAAACAGCCCATTGACTATGGCCTTCTCCGGGATAGGGAACAGCGGTCCGTCCTCAGGCGACTCTCCGTCCCACCAATAGTTGCTGCTGATCATGAACAGATCAGGCCCCTCTCCCGCCATGATCTCTGTGCGCAGCCGGGTAATGGCGGTCTCCCGCTCTGCCCCGGTCCGGGGCAGGTATTCTACTTCTACCTCTGTAGGGCCGCCGGCCTCCGCGATTTCTTCCAGCAGCTTATCAAAAACAAAATCTGTTGGGTTATGCACTGTCCGCTCGCTCACATCCAGCAAAATGTGCAGGGGCCCGGCTTCCTTTTGCAGGGAGCAGGAGGGAAGCAGAACACATAGCATTGCCGCCGCCAGCAACAGAGCCGTCAACCTTGCGATCATTCGAGTTCTTTTCACACTCATGATGATACCTCCTGAAAAATCTCCTTCTATCTATAAGAAGTATGCTTTATGAAAAATAGCCGCAGGAATTCAGAAAAGTTTCAACTCTCCGCTATCATCATTTTCATGGCGGTATAATGCTCCGCTGTCAGCTCCCGCCGCTTCTCCGGGTCCTCCTCATTCAGGCAGTCCCCATAGGCAAGCATCAGCTCTTGGTTCAGGGGTGTTACAAAGTTCACCGCGTTCACCTGCCCGGCCAAGTCCCTGGTCTGCTGATAGTTCCACTGGTTCATATACCATTCGGTGCGCGGTTTGCCGTTCTGCCCATAGTAGGAAGCGTAGTAGGGCGCGTCCTTCTGACACAGCTCCAAGTTAACGGGCAGAGCGCTGCCATAAGCATAGATTTCGCAGTTGGACATGGTCTCCTGATCCAGCAGCTTGTCCACAATCAGAAACGCCTCGTCTGGGTGCCGGGTATTGGCGTTGACTGCGGCAAAGCTGTTGATGTTGGCGGTAACCCCCCCGGTGGTATTGTATTGTGGAATCATAATATATTCCGGACTTTTAGGAGTGAAGAGATGCGCGTTGCTGGCTCCGATAGAGACGCTTGGCATGACGTCGTTGGCCTCGCCAAGCTCCTGGGGCCGCCCCGCCAGATTAGCCGCCCGGGCCTCCTCCAGCCGGGCAAACAGCTCCTCCTCCGTAAAGGTAAGGGAGTCCGTACCGTAATCCCCCAGCTCACCCAGTATGCTCCCAAACCGCCAGCTATAACAGGCAAATCGCACGCAGGGGTCTTCGCTTACCAGCATTTCGTCCCAGGTCATGGGCAGACTGGCGGTGAGACTGCGGCTCTCCCGCTCTGCCAGGGTGGCGGAAATGGAATAGGTCAGTGGAAGGAGCAGCTGGCCCTTCTCTGATTTCCCCGCATCCATCACAACAGGCAGCAGCTTGTCCCACTCCATATACTGGGCCTTGGCAATATAATCATCCAGCGGCAGAAAGAATCCCAGCTCCATGGCCGAACGGGGAAACTGAAACAACGCATCCGTCGCATTTTGATGTTTTTCCATTAGGGTCACATCCAACAAATTGGGGCTTACGCAGATAAACAAGTCCGGCCCCGCTCCGCTGAGCAACTCGGTTTTCACCCTGGTCAGGGCTGTGTCCCGCTCCGTCCCCTGACAGGGGATCCTGTCCAGCTCTACGCTGAAATCATCCAAATAGCCGGGGACAGTCTTCAAAAAATCAAACACAGGCCCGGACTCCGACGCCTCAAAGCCTGGGTTCAGGTCCACACACAGAGTGAGCTTGGGGCGATTCGGGTCTTTTCCTACATGGGCGGCGAGCTGCTGGCCGCTGTCCTTCCCGCCGCTTTGGCAGGCAGTCAGCAGGAGACACAAGGCTGCAAACAGCAGAACAGCTCTGGGAATGGCAGTTTTCATGGTAGTCCCTCCTAATTGATCCAGCACATCAGCTGGTTAATCACCGATAAGACTCTTACCCTTGTCAAACGTTACAAGCTGTTCAGCTCTCGGCCAGCATCATTTTCATAGTGGAGTAGGCGTTGCAGGCCGCTTTTTCTATGTCCTCTGTTTTATACGCCAGCCACTCTACCTGCTGATAGTCCTCCCCGTCTAAATCAGAGAAGAAGCGCACGCTCTCAATCTCATCCCACAGGGCCTGCACCTGAGGCGGCTCCTGTTGGGCGTCCATGTATACTGTGGTGCCATTCACATAGATAGCGCGATCCTTCATAGCCTCTCTGCCCAGCAGCGCGTCCACCACCCGAAACGCCTCCTCCGGGTAGGGGGTGTTGGCGTTCACTGCCAAAAAACCAGTAATCGTGGCCGCCACCTTTCCCTCCCAGTCCCGCTGGGGGATGACTACATAGTCTTGTCTGCCGCTGCCCCATAGCTTAACATTCTCGGAAAACCCGCTAAGGACATTCTCATGGAAACGGCCATTGTTGATGACAGGCGCATAGTAGCTGGTACGTGAGGCCTGCCGGTGTTTAAGCAGTTTCTGCCACAGCTCCACATATTCGTCCTCAGTAAAGGTTAGCTCCTCCTTCTCATAATCCGCCGGAACACCAAAATATCCCAATACCTCCATTGGTTCGGGAAAACTGGCGAACTCCAAAATCGCGTTACCGCTAGCTGCCATCTCCTCTGGGGTTACAGGCAGCTCCTCTGGCAGGTCCAGCAAGGAGCGCTCCACTCCAAGCACCGGCAGCCGGTACATGGTGGGCATCAATATCTGGCCCTCCTCGTTGCGCCCCGCCTCCATAATGGCTGGCACCAGCTTATCCCACTCCATAAACTGAGCCTGGTCCAGGTAGTTGTCCAGAGGAAGAAGGATATGGTTCCTCATAGCGGCCTCCGGGAACTTGAACATAGGGGCTTCTTTGGTAATCACAGACCCTTCATAGCGGATGTAGGGGGTGAAGCAGTCCTCCAGA
>NZ_JBQISV010000149.1:0-3153 GCF_056800975.1 Acutalibacter sp. | reverse complement strand
CCTGGATGCCCATGACAGACGAGGAGTTTACCGCCGCCTACCCGGACCCGGATGTGGAGTGGTGGACTGCCGAGGAATACGCCGCCTGGCTGGAAAATGAGAAAAAGGAGCTGGAAAGCATGATTGGCTCTAAGGGCTGGACCAACAGCACCGGCTGGTTCACCTGGACCCAGGAGATGGTGGCGGAAACCATCGCCCAGTATGAGGAAGTCCTTGCCATGATTGAGAACGGTTATCTGGTGTCCAAATCGGTGGACGGGGATGAGAACACCATGCTGGTGATGAACCCCCTTGACCGGGTGGTGGGCAGCGGGGATTGGGAAGGTGCGATAGAAGAAAAGCAGTATTCCCACGAGGAGGGGGTTGAGTATACCAGCCTCTTCGACGACTACAAACGCTGCGGGCTGACGTTTCAGAACAACGATGGCATTTTGTACTGGAAGGACCAGCGGGTGCGCATCTTTGTGGACGGCGCGGAGTATGGGGATGGCTATGCCTCTCAGTATGAGCATTACGACCCGGAGGGGACGGTAGATGTGCGCACGGTCCGGGAGCGGGTGGATAACGGGGACGGCAGCTACAGCCTGATGGGGCCCTTGGTGCGGCTGGAGGAGTTTGAGCCTGACCAGATGTTTTTGGACGCTCTGGAGGGCCAGCGGTATGTGGGCGCGGAAAGCCAGTATGAGGCGGAGCGCACGGCTCAGGAGCTGGAACCCTACGAGGCGTTTGGGCTGAGCTGTCGCTTTGACCCAAGCCAGAAGACCGGTGAGCTGGTTATGGAGTGGAACGGGCGGCCGGTGCGCAGTCTGTTTGACGGCAAGCGGCAGATTTGGGTGTGCAACAGCCTGGGCACGAAGGGGCTGAACCTGGAGGCGGTGTATGAGGGCGGCAAGCTGACCGGCCTGCGGGAGAGCGACGAGAAAAGCCATGTGGAGGCCGCTATGGCTATAGGCAGCGAAGCCACTGCCGAAGACGATGGGGACGACGGCTCCGGCCAGACCATCGCGGAGCGTATGGAGCCCTTTGCCGCCTATGGCGTGAGCTATCAGGAGACCGGCGGGAAGAAGGTCATACGCTATAACGGCAAGCCGGTGAGCAGCTTTGCCGATGTGAGGCCGGACGGAAGCGTGTTCTCTGTGGGGTCTACGGACGGCGGGGAGATTGTTCTGGTTACGGATTATGATGGGGATGGGACGCTAAAGGGAGTGAAGGCTATGATGTCGTATCGTTTTTAAGACTTTGGATAAGTGAATGGTATGATTTGCGAATACTTTCTTTATACAGCGTGTTCTCCATGAGGTCTGCCGATGGTGGGGAGACAGTGTGTGGCCGGGGCATGGGAAAAGAGGTGGGGAGCGATTGCGTCCCCACCTCTTTTTCTGTTTTGTTTTTCGGCGGGACTGTCAGTCTGCCGGTGGGGGGCGAAAGCGCAGCTCGATTTGTAGCTCGCTGCCCTCGATCCGCGCGGAGGCGGTTCCCTCCATTTGCTCCATCAGCTCCCGGACGATGGCCAGGCCCAGCCCTGCCCCGCCGCTGCCCCGGGCCGGGTCTCCCTGGTACAGCCGGTCAAAAAGGCGGCTGGGGTCAGGCCGGGGCCCGGCGCCCAGAGGGTTGGTAAAGCGAAGCCAGCTGTCCCCGGCTGTGACGGCGAGGCCCCCTCCCCCATGCCGGATGGCGTTGACGATGAGGTTTTTGTAAACCCGCCCCAGGGCCTCCTGGTCAACCCAGGCGGCGATATCCTCCCGGCGGAACCTGAGCCGGGGCTCTATGCCCGCCGCTTCCAGCTGGGGGTAGAGCTGGGCCAGGGCCTCGTACAGGGGTGGGAGCAGGGGCGATATCTGGCATTGCAGGGGCAGCAAATCGCTTTGCAGGCGGGTGTAGAGAAACAGCTCATCCAGCAGCCCGTCCAGCTCTGTCAGGCGTTTGCCAATGATTTCCAGATACGCCTCCCTGTGCTCCGGCTCCTCCTGCAGCAGCTGCAGGTATCCTGTGGCCCCGGCCAGGGGCGTGCGGATGTCGTGAGAGATGCAGGCCATGGTGTATTTCAGCTCCCGCTCTCTTTGCAGAGCCTCCTGGTGGAGCCTGCGGCCCTTTTCCAGTCTGGCGTTCACTGCCCTGCACAGCCGCCGGGCTGGCTTGCCGCCGGCCTGCACGGTGAGGTTCAGGTTGCTCTCCGCCGGAGTCTCCTCCAATATATGGGCCATTTCTTCCATTTGCCTGCGGTATGCGTACAGCAAAAACAGCAGCAGGGCCAATGCGAGAATGGTAAGGACCAACGCCGGCAGCATAGAGAGCCCTCCTTTTTAAATATCCCGGTTTTTGGTGAGGAGCAGGCTGGCTGTTATGTAGAGGAGGCTCCACCCGGCCACGCCGGCGAGAATGGTTCCCCCCTGCTCTACTCCCGGCGCACAGCTGACGCTGACCAGGGAGCTGATGAAATACTTGTCGACGCGGGGCCAGCCCAGGGCTCCGGTGAACGCGCCGAGGACCAGCGCGGGGACTCCCCCGCCGCAGAACACGGACATAAAAACGCCCAGGGACGCGCTGCGTGTGATTGTCACCATGGTGAGGGCCATCAGGGAAAAGGCCCAGGTGGGCAGCCAGAGCCAGAAGGTATAGCTTGCCACATCCCCGATACCGCTGGCAGTTGGGTGCAGCCCGAACAGGGGCGGCAGCGCCAGGGAGAACAGCACAGCGAGCAGGGTCATGATGCCGCTGTATACCCCGCCAATCAGCGTTTTGGAGGCAATATACTCCCAGCGGCGGGGCCGGGCAAAGCATATATTCTTTATGTAGCCCCCCGCGAAGTCTCCGCCGGCAAAGAAGGTCATCCCCATGCCAGCCAGTATGAGGATGAAGCCGTTGGCCAGACACTCGTGGACAAAGGCCAGCTGGCTCATGCCGGCGATATCAGCCCCCATCTGGTAGTCTGCGGCCTCTACCTCCGCGCCGCTCTCCTCCATGGCCCGCAGGACCTGGGGAGAGGACATGATTGACAGCATGAGGCACACAAACACAATAAGCGCCAGGGTAATGGCCAGCATAATGTAAAAGGTGCGGCTTTGAAACAGCCGGCGGCTGTCCATTCGGAAAATATCAAGCATGGTTCTCCCCTCCCAACTTCTCTAAGAAATAGCCTTCCAGGTCCTGCTG
>NZ_JBQISV010000148.1:0-3171 GCF_056800975.1 Acutalibacter sp. | reverse complement strand
CGCCCTACGGGCGGGGGGAACACAGATGATTATCTCTGCGGTTGGGACACTCCCGGGGGGGGGAGCGAGCCCAGGCGCGCCGCTCTTGCGCGGCTGGGGAAGGTTTGCGGAGCAAAGCTTCTACGGCTTGCGGAGCAAGACGGCGAGCGGCCTGTTTGGGGAGCAGTGCGTGGGAGGGGCTTGAGGCTGTGGTCGTGGGTTGCAAGGGCGGCTTGACTTTTGCACAAGGCTCCTGTATAATGTTAACAAAAAAGGGGGTTGGTTTTATGTTTCTGTGGTTTATGACGCTCTTTTTTACTCTGCTCATTCCCTGCACCATGCTCCTCTTTGGAGTTTTGTGGAAGCGCCGCCCGCCCAGGGACATCAACTGTCTTTATGGCTACCGCACGGCCAGGTCCTGCAAAAGCCAGGCTGCCTGGGACTTTGCCCAGCAGTATGTGGGCCGTGTGTGGCGGGGCTGGGGGCTGGGGAGTCTGGTGGCTTCGGCAGTCGGGTTTGTGGTGGGGTCGCTGGCTCTGGCGGGGTGGGACCCGGCGGCTTTGGGCACAAAGGAGCTGGTTGACCCATTCAGCTGGCTGTGCCTGATTTTGGTGGGCTTGCAGATGGGGATTCTGGTTGGCTCCATTTTCCCGGCGGAGCGGGCATTGAAGCGGCGGTTTGACCAGGAGGGCAAGCCCCGGAAGGAGGAGGAGCTGTGAACGCGAAAAGAACCTATTTGATCTGGCTGGGGATTGCGGCTGCTGTGATGCTGCTGCCCTATGGGGCCAACGCTCTTTTTGTCCCGCGGGAGGCCCGGATGTTTTTTACCATTCTGCTGTTTTTTGCGGTAGGGCCGGCCTGCGCTTTTGTGGGCGGCCTGTGGGCCGGAAAGAACTGGCGGTCCTTGTGGGGAATGCCGCTGATTACCTGCGGGATGTATTTGATTGGGGTTTGGTGCTTTTTGGACCTGGGGAACCCGGATTTTCTGGTTTACGCGGGGATGTATCTGGCCCAGGGGCTGCTGGCCATGGGGCTTTCGGCGGCACTGCACCGCCGTTGGCGGAAAAAAGGGAAATAATTCAGGGCAGGTCATTGAAAAGCCAGGGCCTCTGTGTTATAATTGACTGAAATCAGCGATAGTCGGGAAAGGAATTTTTAAAGATGAATGATGTGTTTGTGGAGCGGATGGTCAAAAAGAAGTTTGAGACCACGGACCTGCTGGTTGTTTTAGGGGTAATTCTGGGCATTCTTGTGGCAACGCTGGCAGGGTTTGTGGTGGGGATGCTGATCATCCCCTTCCCTATGATCACCCTGTTGGTGGCTGCGGGGGCGGTGTTCGGGGGGTACAAGCTGGTGTCCATGCGGATGCTGGAATTTGAGTACAGCCTGACCAACGGCTTTGTGACGGTGGACAAGATTATGAACCGGTCCACCCGCAAGCGCATGACCTCCTTTGAGTGCGACTCCTGCGAGGACATTGGCAAGTACACGGAGAATGAGGCCAGGCTGAAGACCCGGTCCTTTGACGCCAGGGTGTTTGCCACCCAGTTTGCGGACCACAGGGACTCGTGGTATATGATTGTACGCAGCGGCAAAACCGGGAAGACTTTGGTGGTGTTTGACCCGGATGAGGATTTGCTGGCAGCGGTAAAGAAGTATATTCCCAGGGCGTTGAAGTTTGAGAAGTTTGGGCGCGGCTGAGGAAAGAAAAAAAGAGGACGCTTCCCGGGAGGGGGGCGTCCTTTTTTTGCGGTTTGCTTTTATGGAGGTATGCTGCCAGCGAGCGCAGACGCGGGGTCTTGGCGGCTTTCTCCCCTTGCGGAGCAAGGGGGCGAGCGTCCCTGTTTGCGGGGATGGGGAAAGCTCTGTTTTAGGGGAGGAGTTGGTTATAGATGCTGTCTGTCTTCCCGTTCTTCAGATAGACCCGGGGGACCCGCTTAGACAGGGCGCAGACCACCTCGTAGTGGATGGTGCCCTCCCAGCCCGCTACCTCTCCGGCGGTGATCTCCTCTTCCCCGTCCTGACCGATGAGGGTGACCCGCTCGCCAATGGGCACCTGGCCTAAGGGGGTCACGTCAGCCATAAGCTGGTCCATACAGATGCGGCCCAGCACGGGGCAGCGCTGCCCCCGGATCAGCACCTGGGCTCCCCCTTGGGCCAGGAGGCGGGGGTAGCCGTCGGCATAGCCTACGGGCACGGTGGCAATCAGCATTTCGCGGTCGGCGGTGTATTTTCTGCCATAGCTGAGGGTGGCCCCGGGCTGCACGGTCTTTACATGAGACACCACGGAGCGCAGGGAGAGCACGGGCTTCAGGGCAGGCGCCGCCCGCATTTGAGAGGAGGGGCTGAGGCCGTAAAGCACCACGCCGGCCCGCACCATGTCCATATGGGAGAGGGGGTAGTCGAACAGGGCGGCGGAATTGGCGCAGTGCCGCAGGGGGAACCGGAGGCCCTCCCGTTCCAGGGCCTCTACCATTTCTTTGAAGCAGCCGAACTGGCGCATGGTGAAGGCGTCGCCGGCAGGGCCCTCGTCGGACACGGCGAAGTGGGTGAAAATGCCCTCGGGAATCAGGCCGGGCAGGGTGCAGGCGGCTTTTACCTGGGCGATGGCGTTCTGGTCACGGGCAATGTCTTGAAAGTAAAAGCCCAGACGGCTCATGCCGGTGTCGATTTTGGCGTGGATTTTTACCTGGACCCCTGCCTGCCGGGCCTGCTGGGACAGGGCCTGGGCGTAGCGGGGGGAGTAGACGCATTGGGAGATATTTTCGTCAGCCAGGGACTTGGCCTCCTCTGGGGGGGTGAAGCCCAGCACCAGCACCGGGGTTCTGACGCCGGCCAGGCGCAGCTGAAGGGCCTCCTCCAGGTTGGAGACGGCAAACCAGCCGGCGCCCAGGGCTTGGAGCTCTCGGGTGAGGCGGAGGGCTCCGTGGCCGTAGCCGTCGGCCTTGACCACGCAGCAGACCTTTGCTTGGGGGTTGGCGGCCTGGCGGACCAGGCGGAAATTATTGGCCAGGGCATCGAGGTCGATTTCGGCCCAGGTTCTTCTGAGGATTTCCTTCATAACAGCCTCCTTGCGCGCCGGAGGGGCGCGGCGGTTTCTGGGGTCTATTATAGCATTTTGGCGGGGGAGAAGCAAGGGGCTTGGGAGGGCTGGCGCTTTAGAGGGGGGAAGCCGGAGTATAGTCGGGAGGC
>NZ_JBQISV010000147.1:0-3298 GCF_056800975.1 Acutalibacter sp. | reverse complement strand
GCCATTCCCGCCTTGGAGCGAGGCTATCATGTGCTGATGGAGAAGCCCATCTCCCCTGACATCAACAAGTGCCGGGAGATTCTCAAGGTCTCTGCCGCCCACCCGGACCAGCATGTGATCCTCTGCCATGTGCTGCGCTACACCCTGTTCTTCAACACCCTGAAGGACCTGATTGACAGCGGCAAAATTGGGGACATTGTCAGCATGGTCGCCACAGAGAATGTGGGCTACTGGCACCAGGCCCACAGCTTTGTCCGGGGCAACTGGCGCAACTCCAATGAGACCAGCCCCATGATTTTGCAGAAGTCCTGCCATGACATGGACATTCTCACCTGGCTTATGGGCAAAAAGTGCAAGTCTGTCTCCTCGGTGGGAGGGCTGCGGCTGTTCCGGGAGGAGTGCGCCCCCGAGGGCTCCGCCGCCCGGTGCCTGGACTGCAAGGTGAAGGACAGCTGCCTGTTTGACGCGGAGAAAATCTACCTCACCAGCGAGAAGACCGGCCTGCTGAAGGGCAGCAGCTGGATCAGCTCTGTACTCAGCGTGGAGAACACCCCCGAGTCCACCTACGAGGCTCTGCGCACCGGCCCCTATGGCCGCTGTGTCTACCACTGCGACAACAATGTGGTGGACCATCAGCAGACCAACCTGCTTATGGAGGACGGCAGCACCATCCACTTCACCATGTGTGCCTTTACCGAGGACTGCTACCGGACCTTCCGGGCCATGGGCACCCTGGGGGAGATCGAGGCGGACATGAAGACCAACACCATCCGCCTGCGGGAGTTCGGCAAGGCGGAGGAGGTTGTAGACCTGAAGGCCATGAGCGGCGACCTGAAGGGCCACGGCGGCGGAGACAGCGGCATTATCTCTGACCTGCTGGACATGCTCCTGGAGGACGCGCCCCCCACCCAGCGGACCACCACCCTGAAGAACTCCATGGAGAGCCACTACATCGCCCTGGCCGCAGAGGAGTCCCGGCTGGCGGAAGGGCTTTCCATCAATCTGGAAGAATTCCGGAACAAATAATGCTGCTAGTCGGGTGAGCCGCTCGACTGGCTTAAAACGATAAGTCTGTTGACAGTCACAAAAAAATAGTACCGCCCTCTCTGTCCAGTGGGGACAGAGAGGGCGGTATTTTGAATAAGCTGTATCACAGGAGTTAAAGCGCACCGGATGATTGGAATTCCCCAAAAATGCGGCTCCTCCGTCCTGCCGGGATAAATTATGATGGCGGGTTTTGAGTACACTGGCTGATTGGATTCCAAAAATGCGACCCCCTCTGTCCGGCTGGGACAGAGGGGGCCGCATTCATATTACAGGAGGGTTATAATCAGAGATTAGTACATGCCGCCCATGTCAGGAGCCGGGGCCGCGGGAGGCGTGGGCTCCTTGATGTCGGCAACCAGGGACTCGGTGGTGAGAATGGTGGCCGCCACAGAGGACGCGTTCTGCAGAGCGGAGCGGGTGACCTTGGTGGGGTCCACAATGCCCGCCTCAATCATGTCCTGGAACTCGCCGGTAAGGGCGTTGTAGCCCTGGCCCACCTTGTGATCCCGCTTGAGCTGCTCCACAATCACAGAGCCCTCAATGCCAGCGTTGGCAGCAATCTGGCGCACAGGCTCCTCAAGGGCCTTGAGCACAATAGCTGCGCCGGTCTTCTCATCGCCCTCGGCAGAGTCCACATAGGCCTTCACAGCGGGGATGGCGTCGATCAGGGCAGTGCCGCCGCCGGCCACAATGCCCTCCTCCACAGCCGCCTTGGTCGCGGCCAGAGCGTCCTCAATGCGCAGCTTCTTCTCCTTCATCTCAATCTCAGTGGCAGCGCCCACCTTGATAACCGCCACGCCGCCGGCCAGCTTGGCCAGACGCTCCTGCAGCTTCTCCTTGTCGAACTCGCTGCTGGTGGTCTCAATCTGAGAGCGGATCTGCCCCACCCGGGCCTTGATGGCATCGCTGTCCCCAGCGCCGTCCACAATAATGGTGTTCTCCTTGTCCACCTTCACCTGGCGGGCGCGGCCCAGCAGGTCGATGGTGGTCTCCTTCAGGTCAAGGCCCACCTCCTCAGAGATGACCTGGCCGCCGGTAAGGGTGGCAATGTCCACCAGCATCTCCTTGCGGCGGTCGCCAAAGCCGGGAGCCTTGACAGCCACGCACACAAAGGTGCCCCGCAGGCGGTTGAGGATCAGGGTGGTGAGGGCCTCGCCCTCAATGTCCTCAGCAATGATCAGCAGCTTTTTGCCGCTCTGGACAATCTGCTCCAGCAGGGGGAGAATCTCCTGGATGTTGGAGATCTTCTTGTCGGTAATCAGGATATAGGGATCATCCAGCTCGGCCACCATCTTGTCGGTGTCAGTGGCCATGTAAGGGGTGACATAGCCCCGGTCGAACATCATGCCCTCAACCACCTCGCTGTAGGTCTCGGCGGTCTTGCTCTCCTCCACGGTGATGACCCCGTCGGAGGTGACCTTCTCCATAGCGTCGGCAATCAGCTGGCCAATCTCGTCGCTGCTGGAAGAGACGGCGGCTACCCGGGCAATGTCCTTGGTGCCGCTGACCTTCTGGCTGTTCTTCACAATGGCCTCCACGGCAGCGTCAGTGGCCTTCTGCACGCCCTTGCGCAGCACCATGGGGTTGGCCCCAGCGGTGACATTCTTCATGCCCTCCCGCACCAGAGCCTGGGCCAGCAGGGTGGCGGTGGTGGTGCCGTCGCCGGCCACATCGTTGGTCTTGGTAGCGACCTCCTTCACCAGCTGTGCGCCCATGTTCTCATAGGCGTCTTCCAGCTCCACCTCTTTGGCAATGGTCACGCCATCGTTGGTGATCAAGGGCGCGCCGAACTTCTTATCCAGCACCACATTGCGGCCCTTGGGGCCCAGGGTAATTTTCACCGTGTCGGCCAGCTGGTTGACGCCATTGAGAAGCGCCTTGCGGGCCTCCTCGCCATATACGATCTTCTTAGCCATACTCGCATCCAATCCTTTCTTATTTTCAGTTTATCGCTTTTTTACTCAACCACAGCCAGAATGTCGGACTGCTTGACAATGGTGTACTCCTCGCCGTCAATCTTCACCTCAGTGCCGCTGTACTTGGCGGAGATGACCCGGTCGCCCTCCTTGAGGTACATTTTCACCTCTTTGCCGTCAATCTCGCCGCCGGGGCCCACTGCCACCACACGGGCGATCTGGGGCTTCTCCTGGCTCTTGGCAGCCAGCACAATGCCGCTTTTCGTGGTCTCTTCCGCGTCCTCAGTCTTGATCAGGACCCTGTCCAGCAAGGGCTTTACCTTCATACAAACACC
>NZ_JBQISV010000146.1:0-3398 GCF_056800975.1 Acutalibacter sp. | reverse complement strand
AGATGCAGGTTGCCCCCACAAACGACCCCACCAAGTTTATAGGCCTGATTAAGGCGAACCTGGGGGATATGAATGACACGGACCAAGTAACCGGCATTTATGGAGACCCCAAAAACAAGGCGGACTTTGACTATGCCCCAGGCTTCCGGGAGCTTGCCGCCCTGGTGAACATCAGAAAGAAGCCCTATCAGTATGGGATTGATTTGTGGAACGAGTTCAATAACGCCAACCATGGCAACAAGATTCGCTCTTTGGAGTGGGGCGTGGGCGGCTATATGGAGTCCCTCATCTACTATGACTTCGATGACGAGGACTGGAAGATCCAGGTGCTTAACGGCGGCTTCAACGCCGGAGGCGGGGCCAGCTGGTCCTGGCACAAAACCACCTGGGTGGGGCTCATTCCTTTTACCACCACGCTCTCTGTGGGCGGCACAGCCCAGATGAAAATGGACGCCCTGGCCGTCTCCTACTACGACCAGAAGTCGCAGAGCTATGGCATTGGCAACGATTTTCTCACCGAGCTTCGGCTGTACCTGTACCTTCGGCTGTTTGCCGGAGTGGGAATAGACTACTCCATTATTGCCTGTAAGCTGGGCATTTATGGACAAATCGATTTGGATATGAGCTTCCGCTGGCTGAACCGGCCCTATATGGACAGTAAGAGCACCATCATCAATACTGCCGACGGCAGCGACAACAAAGGGGACTATAACCTGGACGGCCAGCAATTCAAAATCAACGGCACAGTAGGCCTGGAATTTTTTGTAAAATTCCTGTTTGTAAAATATGAAAAAATCCTCTGGTCTGAGACCTTTAACCTGCTTGATGAAAAAACCAGAGACTGGAATCTGATTGACACCCGCTGGGAGGCAAACAAAAAGGCCAACCGCAAAACCATTGAGGATATGCTGAAAAGCGGTTCCCTCCAGCGGGAAGGCCTGGCCGGACAGCAGACCTACTCGCTGAACCTGGCCCCTGCTTTGGAGAGCCGGGACTATCTGGACAATGGGCCGCGGATGTGGGAGATGGGCGGCTACAGCCTGTTCTCTCTGGACCCGGAGGCTCAGCAGGGCCTGAAAAACCTGGAAACCAACACATACCCCTATGCAAACCCAGTGGTATCAGAGGACGGCGGCCTTGTGGCGTATATTACCGACTCGGGAAGCGAGAACGTAGAAGATACCCGCGTGGCTTACGCTATAAAAAATGGGACAACATACGAAAAGAAAGACGTTGTCAATGATGAGGGCTTTGGCGACAGCCAGCTCTCCCTCTCCGGCACAAAGGATTTCGCCGTTTCCGCATGGACCCGGCAGAATGTCAGCCTGAATAAGGAAGCGGATGCAACATTGACCGCTGAGGACCAGATGATGATGCTGGGCGGCACGGAGGTTTACGCGTCCATTTACCGGAACGGAAAATGGGATACAGAGCGCCTCACAGAGGATTCCTCCCCGGACCTGGCTCCTGTCACCGCCACGAACGGCAGCAGGGCTATTGTGGCCTGGCGGGCCGTATCGGCCAGCGGCAGGCAGGCTGCGGAAAGCGGGACCTCCTCCCCTAGCCTGACCAACTTTGACCAACAGGACATGATTCTCTACCGGGTATATAACGGGAGCCAGTGGGAGGACGCCCAGGTCCTGTACAACGGCACCGCCGGCGCGGTAAAGGGCATAACCGCCGCCATGCTGGAGGACGGCACAGCCGCAGTGGCCTATACCCTGGACAGCGACAGCCTGGACACCACTACGTCTGACCGGGAGATCGCCTATGCTGTCATCAACGCAGTTGACGGCTCCGCCTCCCGCAATGTCCAGGCCACCAACGACGGCTACCTGGATGAAAATCCCCAGCTCACCGCTGTAAAATTCTCCGCGGACAATGAGCGGTTTGTTCTGGGCTGGTATACCCAGCAGTCCGCATCCAGCGACCAGGCCATGGACGGCGGCGAAGCTGCCGCAGATGACAACACCTCAGACATCCGTCTGCTGGAATTTGACCGGACCGGGGCCACGGCCCAGCTTCTGCCCGATTCTCTGGACCAGATTGCCAGCGGACAGAACGCTTCTATCACCTCCAACTTCCGCTTTACCAAAAACGCGGAGACCATCAACGACCTGTCCACCCTGTGGGTGGAGCGGGCTGAGGAAGTCAGCAGCGAGGGGTCAGAAGCCCTGCCAGTGGAGAAGGACCTGCTCAAAGGCGTAAAGCTCTACACCTACGGCCAGAACAACGAGCTTGTGGGCTTTACCAGCGTGGTAAACATTGCGGACATGGCTGACAGCACGCTCATCGACCATTTTGACGCCTATGTCAGCAGCCCTGAGAACAACCAGGTCAAGGCGGTCATTCTGGGCACCACTTATGGCTCTCAGGGGACTGTCTCCCGGACGGCCCAGGCCGCAGGCGGCGAGACGGTCCAGGTTCGCCTTTCGTCCCAGACGTCCGCCATGTATACTGCCACAGCAGCCTATGAGGACCAGATCGCAGTGCCTGGGTTTATCCCGGATTATGACACCGTAAAGCTGGGCGCCAAAACCCAGATCGAGTTCACAGTGGAGAACCAGGGCATCCACGCGGTCAGCGATGTCAACGTGGACATTGGCGGAACCAAGACGCCGTTCTCCGGGCTGAACCTTTTGCCTGGAAGCAGCATCCGGCTCATGGCGGACTATCAGGTGCCGGACAACAAAGTTGTGGACCCCCAGTACACAGTGACCGCCACATTCAACGAAAACGCCGGGGCCACCGGCGCGGCCCAGACCCATAGCGGCAGCCGGGTCAATCCCCTGGCAAATCCTGCCGGGTCCAACACAGCCACCGGCACCCTCTATCTGAATTTACCGGATGTGGCCATCACCGAGGCGAAAATTGTCCGGGAGGAGGCAGGAGAGCGCACCATTCAGGTCAAGCTCAACAACCACTCGGACGCGGCCCTGATGGATTCCGGCCGCAGCGTCGAGCTCAGCTTCTACAGCGATGCATCCAGAGAAACGCCGGTCCAGGACCTGGCCCCTATTTCGATTACAGAGAACAACGACCTGGCCATGCTGGACGAAGGCGGCTATAGTGTACAAACCACCTTTGATGTGGCTCAATATGTGCAGTCTGACAGCGGCGAGGTGCGGGAAATCCCCGAGGGGGGCGTGACCATATACCTGCTGGCAGAGGTTCTGGAAAAAGACGAAGCTCTAGGCGAGCCTGACCCTCTTGACAACGCTGCGTCCATCACCTGCGAAAACCTGAAGCTGCGCACAGGTCAGGACGTGAGCATTACTCATGACGTGGCCGCAGACGGAGTCGGAAGCCAGGTGACCGTCAGCCTGCAAAACAACCGCCTGACAGAAACCCAGACTGGGAATGTCATCGTGACACTGCTGGACAGCGACGGCAAGGTG
>NZ_JBQISV010000145.1:0-3436 GCF_056800975.1 Acutalibacter sp. | reverse complement strand
CATCTCCACCATCACCATGCGGGAGTACGTCACCCGAGAGGGCAAGGCCTTTAAGCCCACCGAGCTGGGAGAGGTCATCACCAAGCTCATGAAGGAGCAGTTCCCCAAAATCGTCAACGTCAAGTTTACCGCCCAGGTAGAGGACGACCTGGACGCGGTACAGCGGGGGGAGGAGCAGTGGGTAGACGCCCTGCAAGCCTTCTACGACGACTTTGACAAAACCGTGCAAAAGGCCAAAAAGGCCATGGATGGGGTGAAGATCCACCTGAAAGAGGACGAGACCGACGAAATCTGCGACAAATGCGGCAGGCCCATGGTGGTCAAGCACGGGCGCTTTGGCAAGTTCATCGCCTGCTCAGGCTACCCGGAGTGTCAGAACATCAAAAAAATCGTCAAGACCACGGGCGCCGAGTGCCCTAAATGCGGGGGCAATATTATCGAGCGCAAGTCCAAAAAGGGCCGGGTGTTCTACGGCTGCGACCGCTACCCGGACTGCGACTTCGTCAGCTGGGACCCGCCCACCAAGGAGAAGTGCCCGGTGTGCGGCAAAACCCTGATGCAGAAGAAGACCAAAGACAAGCGTATCTACTGCATGACCGAGGGCTGCACCTTCCCCGGCAAGCTGCCCAAGGACTAGGGCTCGTTTGAAAAATCGAAAACACCATCTTTTTGCCCCAAAGCAGTCGCTTTCTGCGTTGAAAATCCTCATAATACGCAAGTATTACTTGCGGTTTTCTCCTTGAAATCGCCTCCTTTGGACCAAAAATCCGGCATTTCCTCTATTTTCAAACAAGCCCTAAGTGTCCAGGGCGGCTGCGGAGAAACGACAAAAACCGGCAAACCCGCCGGAACGGGGGACAATATGGAAAAAATAACCGTGGTGGGCGGCGGCCTGGCCGGCTGCGAGGCTGCGTGGCAGCTGGCAGGCCAGGGTCTGCCCGTCCGCCTGATGGACATGAAGCCGGGCCGCTTCAGCCCAGCCCACAAAAGCCCGCTGCTGGCGGAGCTGGTCTGCTCCAACTCCCTGAAAGCCGCCCGGGTAGAGTCCGCCGCCGGGCTGCTGAAGGAGGAGATGCGCCGCCTGGGCTCTCTGCTGGTGCCCATTGCCCAACAGACGGCAGTGCCCGCAGGGGGAGCCCTGGCGGTAGACCGGGAGGCCTTCTCCCGGCTGGCCACCCAGGCGGTGGAGAGCCACCCCCTGATCACCCTGGAACGCCGGGAGCTGGAAGCCATCCCGGCGGGCCCGGCGGTCATTGCCACAGGCCCCCTTACCTCAGACAGTCTGGCCGGGGAGATCGAGACCCTCTGCGGAGGCGGGCTCCACTTTTTTGACGCCGCCGCCCCCATTGTCACCCGAGAGAGCATTGACATGAGCCGCTGCTTTACCGCCGACCGCTACGGCCGGGGAGAGGGGGACGGGGACTACATCAACTGCCCCATGAACAAGGCGGAGTATGAGGCCTTTTTAGAGGCGCTGCTGGGCGCTGAGCGGGCCCCTGTCCACGGCGTGGACCAGGCTGCCCACGGGGTGGACCAGGCTGGCCCCAAGGTCTATGAGGGCTGTATGCCCATTGAGGTCCTGGCCTCCCGGGGCCGGGACGCCATCCGATACGGCCCCATGAAGCCCGTGGGCCTGACCGACCCCCGCACCGGGCACAGGCCCTGGGCGGTTTTGCAGCTGCGCACCGAGAACCGGGAGAACAGCCTCTACAATCTGGTGGGCTTTCAAACCAACCTGCGGTTTGGCGAGCAAAAGCGGGTGTTCGGCATGATTCCCGGGTTGGAGCGGGCGGAGTTCGCCCGGTATGGGGTGATGCACCGCAACACCTTTCTCAACTCCCCCCGGCTGCTCAACGGAGACTTCTCCCTGCGGGCCAGGCCAGATCTGTTTTTTGCCGGACAGATGACCGGGGTAGAGGGCTATATGGAGTCCGCGGCCAGCGGCCTGCTGGCAGGGCGGAACCTGGCCCGGCGGCTGCGGGGCCAGGAGCCGCTGGTTCTGCCCGAAGAGACCATGACAGGAGCCCTGAGCCGGTATGTCTCCGGGTATGAGGGCAAGGATTTTCAGCCCATGGGGGCGAATTTCGGCATTCTGCCCCCGCTGCCAGAGCGGGTGCGGGACAAGCGGGAACGCTACAGCCGGCTGGCCCAGCGGGCCTTGCAGGCATTGACTGACTACTTGGGAGGAACAACATGCGCATTATCGTAGACGCTTTTGGGGGGGACAACGCGCCCCGGGAGATTCTGCTGGGCTGCGCCCAGGCCATGGAGCCCTTGGGCATTGACGTGGCCCTGGCAGGAGACAAGGACCAGCTGCTGGCCTGCGCCAAGGAGCTGGGCTTGGAGGAGTCTTTTCGCAAAATGGAGGTGCTCCACGCCAGCCAGACCCTGACCATGGAGGACGAGCCAAGCAGTATTCTGAAGGAGAAGGCGGCAAGCTCCATGGCCGTGGGTATGCGGGCCCTGGCCCAGGGCAAGGGCGACGCCTTTGCCAGCGCGGGCAACAGCGGAGCCCTCACCGTGGGGGCCACCATGCTGGTCAAGCGAATGAAAGGGGTGAAGCGGGTGGCCTTTGCCCCAGTGCTGCCCACCACCAAAACCCCCTTTATGGTGTGCGACGGGGGAGCCAATGTGGTCTGCCGGGCGGATATGCTGCTGCAATTCGGTCTGATGGGTTCGGCGTACATGGAGAATGTGATGGGGGTGCAGGCCCCCCGGGTGGGCCTGGTGAATGTGGGGACAGAGTCCCACAAGGGCGACGACCTGCGCCAGGAGGCCTATGCCCTGCTGAAAAGCTGCCCGGGCCTGAACTTTGTGGGGAATGTGGAGCCCCGGGACATCCCCTACGGGGCCTGCGACGTGGCAGTGGCCGACGGCTTTACGGGCAACACGGTGCTCAAGCTGTATGAGGGCACGGCGTTGGCTATGATGGGCATGGTGAAGGATATCTTCCAGAAGAACGTAAAAAATAAGCTGGCAGCGGCCCTGATTTACGGAGACCTGCAGGGGCTGAAAAAGACCATGGACTACAATTCCTATGGAGGCGCGCCCATTCTGGGGGCGGCAAAGCCGGTGTTCAAAATGCATGGCAACGCCAAAGCCAAGGCAGTGCAAAGCGCCCTCAAGCTGGTGCGGGACTGCACCCAGTCAGGCTATGTAGAAGCCATCACCCAAGCCCTGGCAAACTAAAACCGCGCGCAAAAACCCAAAGCGCCCCCCAACCAAGGTGCGCGTATCAAAAGCTTTTGAAGATTCTTAAGAAACTTTTCTCGAAAAGTTTCTTAAGCCGCCGGCGGCGACCTTAATCCCTTGCCCTTAAAATCGCAACGAAAGCGCAGGAAGATAGAGAAATGTCCCAGTGGGACATTTCTCGTGAGAGTCTCGGCTTCGCCTCGGTCGGTTCGCAGCTTGTCTGCCACCGGCAGACGCTCACCCC
>NZ_JBQISV010000144.1:0-3567 GCF_056800975.1 Acutalibacter sp. | reverse complement strand
AAATCCTCGTAATACGCAAGTATTACTTGCGGTTTTCTCCTTGAAATCGCCTCCTTTGGACCAAAAATCCGGCATTTCCTCTATTTTCAAACAAGCCCTAGCCGCGTTAAAAAAAATCAAAAATTTCGTTTTTTAGAGACAATTTAGAGATTGATCTGCTATCATGTTCTTGAATCATACATGAGAAAGGAAGATCAGAATGAAACAACAGCCGAGAAATATTCTGAGCCGTATCCTGACAGCTCTTTTGTCTGTGCTGATTCTGTTTGCCGGCTGCATGGCTAAAAAGGAGCCGCTGCGGGTCTGTGTGGACCTGGGGTACAACAGCGCCGGAAAAAGCCTGCTGGCAGAGAACTTTCTGACAAATGCAAAGGACTACGGTGCGCCGGAGGACGTGGAGCTGGTCGTCATTCCGCCGGAGGGGGAGGAGCGCAAGGGCGCCATCACTCAGCTGCGCACAGAACTTGCCGCTGGCAAGGGGCCAGACCTGTTCATCATCAGCGCAAGCAAGGAGGACGGACTGTTCCGTTTTCCTGCAAAGGCCATGGAGCGAAATACCTTTCTCTGCCTTGACGAGTATATTGAGAACGCCGGGCACATGGAGTGGGACAAGCTTTCCCCGGTTATTATGGAGGCCGGACGGGGTCGGAACGGGCAGTATATCCTGCCCATGTCCTACAGCTTCCCAGTCACCATATATAACGGAGCCTCTCCCCGGGAGTCTCTCACCCGGTCCACCACCTGGCAGGATATGGCGGACTCCTCCGACCCGCTGGTTCGGGGCGCGGCCCTCATGTTCGACCCATACTGTGTGGAGCGCATAGGCAGTGTGTTTGGCAAGGCTGCCGATTATGCCGCTGAAGAGCTGCTGTTCTCACAGGAGGAATTACTGAATATATTTTCCTCTGCGTTGGAATTGGAAGACGCGCTGTTTCAAGAGGAGCTGCCGGAGAACCGCAGGCTCAATATAGGGGTGGATTTTGACTCAGATGAGGGCGTCCGTAACTGGGATATGCGTTTGGCGCCTGTGTGCAGTATCTCCGGCGGCGTGACGGCCCGAATCACCAGCTGGTGCGCGGTCAATGCCAATACCCAGCGTCCCGAAGAAGCCTTTTTGTTGCTAGATATCCTGATGGGGAAGGAGTCGCAGCAATACGCAGGGCTATACCATGCGGCTATGGATGGCAGCGTGCCGGTCTATGAGGGACTGATGACTGAGGAGCAGCCTGTCCAGCGTTGGCATATGCAGGAGGAGGTCTATCAGCAGTTTCTGGATGCGCGGGACCTGATCACGGAGGCGAAATTTTCTACGCCTCTGGACAATTACCTTTGCGCCGGCTATGCTGGATGCCAGGCTGTGCAGCTGCTGGGCCAGGGCGACATTCCCCATGAAGTGGAGGAGGTATACCGCCAGATGAGCATGGAATTAGCCGAGAGCTGAACCCCGGGTTTTCGCGGTTCATGACATTCCTTTTGGAACCGCTCCCTGGGGAGCAGGCGAGAAAAGGTCCCGGCCGTGGAGAAAGGCCGGGACTTCTTAAGGAGCTCAGTATTCAAACTGCCGGTAGTACCGCCGGATGGACAGAGGATGCCGCAGGAACAGCTCCAAATAGGCGTCTACCCGGTTATTGACAGCATGCATCATCAGGTGGGAGATGCTGCCCCGGAATTCCGGGCTGATGCCCTTCATAGGCAGCTCTCTGGTGTCAATGATGGTGTAGTTGCCGCAGACCCTGGGTAAGAAGCGAGCCACCCGCTCCGCCAGAGGACGCTGCTCGTCCTCTCCCATAAACAGGGTGACAGGGGTGTCTGCGGTGATAATCTCCTGCATCCCGTGGAAAAACTCCGGGCAGGTGATGGACTTGGTGCGAATCCACAGCTGCTCCTCCCAGTAGCACATGGCGTAGGAGTAAGTAGCGCCCCACTGATTTCCCGCCCCGATAAAGTAGTGGGGCAGGTCCGGATGCTCCTTCAAAAACGCAGCCTTGCTTTTTGCGTATGCCCAGGCCCAGCCGTCGGCAGACTTTTCGACCTCTGCCAGCCCCCGGGCCAGACATGCCTCCATCTCACGGTTATAGCGGTCGTATTCCGGGAATTCCCCGTTTTTGTACATGAGATAGTTGGCGGTCATGTAGAATTTCAGCTGCTCGTTTTTAGGGTAGCAGATCAGGTGGTCCCAGCGGTCCGGCTGGGCGAGTACCGAGCCGGGGGTGTCCACAAAGGCCAGCACCCGGGCCCCCTGAGCTTTCACCTTGTCCACCAGTGCCACCATCTCCGGGGTGTTGCCGGAGACGCTGGAATAGACCACCACCGAGCGTTCTGTCAGCCGCCGGTTGCCGGTGGTTAAGTATTCGGCGGCGTTTTCAGCATAAACGCTCAGAGCCGAGCGTCCACGCAGGTAGACCTCCACCTGCATAGCCGAGGCATAGGTGCCGCCGATGCCTATGAAGAAGATCCGGTCAAAGCCCTCCTCCCACAGCTGGTCCAGGATTTTCTCAATCTGGGGCCGCAGGGCCAGCGCGCCGTTGACGCTGTCCAACTCCCCCTGTTCATCAAAATTACGCAGGCAGGGGCCTTCCGGCTCTGCCCAGGCTTTGGATTCGTATTTCATGGCAAGCTCTCCTTTCTGTCACCAGGCGCCGAAATATTGCAGCGTTTCACTGGCTGCTGTTGCGCCCCGCCTCATGGCCTCCACCACAGACTCCCCCGCGACCACGCCGCTGAGAAACCCCGCGATATAGCTGTCGCCCGCCCCCATAGTGTCCACCACCTGGGGACAAGGGACGATGCCGAAGCAATGGTAGTCTCTGCCGTCAAAGCACAGACTGCCTTGTTCCCCCAGCATGGCGGTGACCAGCCTGGGGCCTTGGGACTGATACCGCGCCAGCTGCTCCCGCAGGGCCGGGCAGTCGCCCCCCTCGGCGGAAAAGAACACATAGTCGCTACAGGGAATGGCCCGGCGGCTGGCAGGGTCCTCGGGGCGGGTGGCGCAGTCAAAGGCAGTGGGGAGGCCTCTGGCCTGAAGCTGGGGGAAATATCCTTCCACCTTGCCCCACAGGTCGCAGACCACCAGGTCATGGGTGCAGAGGAAGTCCAGGTCCTCTTCCGACAGGGTATACTCAGCCAGCACGCCCTCGTCGTAATCGCCGAACACGCGCTCTCCCTCCCGCAGCTCCACCTGAGACACCGCCGTCCTGCCAGGCAGAACATGGAGGTGGGACACATCCACCCCTTTGGCGGCAGCGGACTCCCGCAAAAGCTGTCCGTAGGCGTCGTTCCCCACCGGGCCGGTATAGGAGGCGGAGCCCCCCAGGCGCAGGGTGTAGACGGCCATGTTCACCGGCCCGCCCCCAGGGCAGGCAAGGCCGTTTTTGATATTCCAGTAATAATCGATGCAGTTGCTGCCCACCGCAGCCAGCTTCATAGGCTCCTCCTGAAGAAATATATTTTGACTGGGCATGGCCCCAGGGGTTTCGCCCGGGAGGGCCTGCCTGGTTGTTACCGTATTATACCATGAATTCTGCTTTTGCACAATAGCAAAGTGCATCATATCTGGCATTTGGTTTG
>NZ_JBQISV010000143.1:0-3636 GCF_056800975.1 Acutalibacter sp. | reverse complement strand
TGCGCCGCCGTTTTAAGGTCAAGGTCGTGGGGCTCTGCCCCACACCCTGCAACCTTTGAAAAGGTTGACGAAACTTTTCATTCGCGCAGCCTTGTTTCTGCTTCGCTTTGGCTCTTTTGCCCGCGATGGCCGCTTTTACCCTCCTCGAAAGGAGTCCCCCATGTACCTCTTCACCAAATCCGACACCCAATCCCTGGAAGCCGCCGCCCAGCGCGCCGGCATCCCCCTCTCATCCCTCATGGAAAACGCCGGCCTCGCCCTGGCCCAGGAGCTCCACCACCGCCTCCCCGCCCTCTCCGGCAAACAGGCTGTCATTCTCTGCGGCAAGGGCAACAACGGCGGAGACGGCTTTGTCTGCGCCCGCCATCTGGCCGGCTGGGGGATGTTCTGCACTGTGCTCCTCCTTCATGGCCCTCCGGCCACTCCACTGGCCGCCCAGGCCTTTCAGCGTCTGCCGGAGTCAGTAACCGTGCTGTCCAGCCCCCAGTCCTCCGCTGTCCAGAAGGTCCTCGGTCAGGCAGACGCAGTGGTGGACTGTGTTTTCGGGTTCAGCTTCCGGGGGGAGCTCGACCCTGTCTCCCGGCAGGTTTTTGCCATGACAGAGCCTCTCTCCTGCCTCAAGCTTTCCGCCGACCTGCCCAGCGGCGTAGAGTGCGACACCGGCCGGGCCAGCCCCGGAGCCTTCCGGGCCCAGGCCACCCTGGCCTTTACTGTGGAAAAGCCCGCCCACCACAGCTACCCCGCCAAGTCCTTCTGCGGCCAGGTCCTTGTGCGCCCGGTGGGCATTCCCCCTGCTCTGGTAGACGAATCCCGCACCAACGTTCAGCTCACCGGCCCGGAGCAGGTCCGCCCCCTTCTCCCCCCGCCAGACATTCAGGCCAACAAGGGGACCCAGGGCCGTCTGCTGCTGTTGTGCGGCAGCTATGGCATGGCCGGGGCCTGTATTATGGCGGCTCGGGCAGCGTTGCGCTGCGGGGTGGGGCTGCTGCACATCGTGGCAGAGGCCTCCATCTACCCCATTCTGGCGGCGGCTGTGCCTGAGGCCATTTACACTCTGTTCGACCCCGCCCAACCTACCGAGACAGCTGCAAAGCTCACCGCCGCCCACCAGGCCTGCACTGCCTGTGTGGCTGGCTGTGGACTGGGCGGGCTGGCGGAACTTCTCTGCCCCATTCTTTTCTCCCTGAACCCCAAGCCCCTGCTCCTGGACGCGGACGCTCTCAACTACCTGTCCCGCCATCCCGAGACTACGCCGCCCCCCGGTCCCCTGGTCCTCACCCCTCACCCTGGGGAGGCCTCCCGCCTCACTGGCCGCAGTGTGCCAGAAATTCAAGAAGACCGCATTGCCACGGCCCGGCAGCTAGCGGAAAAATTCCACGCCGCCGTTCTGCTCAAGGGTGCGGCCACAGTCATTGCCTCCCCCACCGGCGCTCTGGCCCTGAACCCCACCGGCAACCCAGGCATGGCAAAGGGCGGCAGCGGCGACGTACTGGCCGGCGTGGTGGGGGCCCTGCTGGCCCAGGGCGTCCAGCCCTTTTCCGCGGCCTGGGCTGGGGCCTGGCTTCACGGCAGGGCCGGCGACCTGTGCCAGCGACGGCTCTCTGCCCGGGCCATGCTGCCCACAGACCTGACAGAGGCCCTGCCGGAAATTCTTAAGGAATTTGAAAGCCTCCCGCCTCTTTACAAGAGAGATATAATCTGATAAAATTCTTGTCATGTGTTTGACATACTCAGAACCTGTACCAATGAGGCCTGCGCCGGCTTTTGGAGGCATGACTCTGCCCACATCCAAGCACAGAGCCCCAGGCAAGCTGGCTATCCGGCAAGACCTTGCCGCCCAGTCGGTAGCGGAACTGGCCGCAAGAACCGGGCCATCCGGTACAGGCTCCTATCACGAAAGGCGGGTCCACATGGCATATACTTATCTTTGGTGCTTCTTCATCTATGCGTTTCTGGGCTGGTGTGGCGAGGTGCTTTACGCTGCGGCCATCGAGAAGCGTTTTGTCAACCGGGGCTTTCTCAGCGGCCCGGTCTGCCCCATTTACGGGGTGGGCGTGGCGGCTATCGCCTTTCTCATGAAGCCCTTCCAGGGCAGTCTGGCTGCGCTGATTATCGGCTCTATGGCAGTGGGCTCGGCCCTGGAATGGCTGGCGGGCTGGCTGTTGGAGAAGATTTTTCACCAGAAGTGGTGGGACTATTCTGACGAGCCCCACAATCTCAACGGCTACATTTGTCTGAAATTCTCGGTACTGTGGGGCTTTGCCGGGGCCATTGTGGTGCGGTTTGTGGTGCCGGCCACTGCCCGGCTCACCCAGCGCATTCCCCCAACTCTGGGCTGGGTACTGCTGGGGGTGTTGGGCGGGCTGCTGCTGGCAGACCTGGCAGTGACCGTTGCGGCGATCATCGGGCTGAACCGCAAGCTGAAAATGCTGGAATTTGTCTCTCAGCGGCTGAAGGAGGGCTCTGACCGGCTGGGCCAGGACCTGGTGGAGCAGGCCGAGCTCTGGCGCCAGGACGCCGCCCAGCTGCGCCAGAAGTATGAGCAGAGCCTGCGGGCCAACCAACTCCACCGCCGACTGCTGCGGGCTTTCCCCGACCTGCACTCTCTGCGGTACAACGAGCAGCTGGAAGCACTGCAGGAGAGCATCCATGTGTTCCGGCGCAAGTCAAAGGACGCCATAGAACGCCGGAACCAAGCCGCCATTGCCGCCTATGAGGAGCACCTGGCCCCTGGCCAGGAGAAGCCCTTTGCCTACATGCTGTGCTACGAAAAGCTATTCTGGATATTCATGGCAGGCAACGTGGTGGGCTGGGCCTTGGAAACGATTTACGCCCTCATCATGCCGCCCCACCAGTTCGAGCTGCGGGTCAGCGTGGTATACGGCCCCTTCATTCTGGTATACGGCTTTGGGGCGGTGGTCATCACCCTGTTCTTGCGCAAAATGTACCACCAGCGTGACGTGCTGATTTTCATGGCCAGCATGGTGCTGGGGGCCAGCTTTGAATATCTGTGCAGTCTTTTTCAACAACTGGCCTTTGGCAGCGTTTCCTGGGAGTACAGCGACTCCATGCTGAATGTAGGCGGCCGCACCAACCTGATGTACTCGGTTTTCTGGGGTGTGCTGGGACTGGTCTGGGTAAAGGACCTGTACCCGGTGGTCTCCCGCTGGCTGGAACGGGTGCCCAAAAAGCTGGGCCGCTGGCTTACCGCGGCATTCACCCTGTTTATGCTGGTCGACATGGCCGTGTCCGCAGGCGCAGTCTACCGCCAATACCAGCGCATGAACGGCGTCCCCGCCGAAAACCCAGTCCAGGCCTTCTTTGACCAGACCTACCCCGACGACCGCCTGGCCATCATCTACCCCCACATGCAATTCGTCGGTCGCGGGGTGCCCCCGCAGGCAGTTCGCGAAGCGCGCTGGCACGCCAGCGCTGACGGGCACTGACCGCAGGGCTTTCCGTCGCGGTTTGATACTGCCCGCTGACAACAACGTCCTCCATCCCCAGCGTGACGCTGGACCCAATTCGCGAAGCGCGCTGGCTTGCCAGCGCTGACGGGCGCTGACCGCAAGACTTTCCGTCGCGGTTTGACACTACATGCTGACAACAACGCCCTTCTCTCCCAGCGTGACGCTG
>NZ_JBQISV010000142.1:0-3951 GCF_056800975.1 Acutalibacter sp. | reverse complement strand
TCCGAAACAGCGGCCCCCACCCCACAGCGCCCCAGAGCGAAGGCCCTTAATCAGCAAAAACCTACCGGCAAAAAGCGCCGGCAGAAAAACTTAACAGAAAAGAGAGCGGCAAAAGCGCCGACAGAAAGACCCAGCAGAAAAGAGAGCGGCAAAAAGCGCCGGCAGAAAGACCCAGCAGAAAAGAGAGCGGCAAAAAACCACCCAGCGGAAGAAACAAAGCACCACCCTAAAATGCACCCCCCAATATCCCAGATATAAAATGAAATAAAATCTCAAAGGAGGAACCTGACCATGTATAAAACCCCAATTCAAAAGCTCCGCGACGCCCTGGAGTTCTCCCGGGTCTACCGGGAAAACGAGGGCGACATCTACCTGCGGGAGGCCCGCTGCATGGACCTTCAGCTGAAAAACATTCTGGTCCCTATTGACGAAAACGACGGCGTTGCCGGCCGGTACGAACACGGCTACCTGGGCTTTACCTCTCAGGTGGGGGGATACTCCGCCATGGTGGGGGGCTGCTATACCTATTATTTTAACGAGTTCGAGTTTGCCCAGGCTCTGGGCCAGTGCGGGGACCAGCTGAGCGCCCAGGAGGTGTACCAGTGCCAGGCCCTGCAAAACTATTGGCACGAAGAGCACACCGCCCGCAAGCTGGACCTGGCCTTTGCCAGCCGCTATGGCTACGTGCCCCCCAAAGGCTACGCCAGCCCCGGGGTGGGCAACTGCGACTGCCGGGTGGCGGGCACCAACCTGGACTTTGAAAAGCTGATTCAGCTGGGCTTTGACGGCCTGGACCGGGAGATTGACGGCATGGTACAGCGCCGGGGGGAGAACTCCTTTTATACAGCGCTGAAAATGTGGACCCAGAGCCTGCGGCAGGCCTGCGCCCGCTACCAGGCCCAGGCGGAGGAACTGGCCCAAAAGGCCGGGGGCTCCGCCGCCAAGGGGCGCTTTGAGCGGATGGCCCAGGCCCTTTGCCACATACAGCATAACCCGCCGGCCACTTTCCTGGAGGGCGTGCAGCTGATGTGGATTTACTCCGTCAGCTGCGACCTGATGAACTACAGCCGCATGGACGACTATCTGGGTCCCCTGTACGCCGCCGACCTGGACGCCGGGCGCATCACGGAGGAAGAGGGCGTAGAGATCATTCTCTACCTATATAAACATTTTAAGGAGATCAACAAGATCCACGACTGCCGGGTGATCATCGGCGGGGTGGGCCGCCGCCACCCGGAAGAGGCCGACCGGCTGGCTATGGCGATTATGGAGGCCTCCCGGCGTTTTCGGGAAACGGTGCCCCAGCTGACCCTGCGGTACTATACCGGCATGAACGAGGCGGTGTTCCAAAAGGCCATGGAGGTTAACGCCCAGGGCGCCACGTTCCCCATCATCTATTCCGACGACACCAATGTGCCCGCTGTGGAGAAGGTCTATGGCGTCAGCCGGGCCGAGGCGGAGCAGTACGTGCCCTTTGGCTGCGGCGAATATGTGCTGGTGGGCTACAGCGTGGGCACCCCCAACAACGGCATCAACGCCCTAAAGGCCCTGGACCTGGCCCTGCACAACGGGGTGGACTCGTACCACGGGGTGTTCTGCGGGGAAAAAACCGGCGGGCTGGATGAGCTGGACAGCTTTGAAAAGCTGTATGGCGCAGTGATGGGCCAGCTGCGGCCGGTGATTGAGAAGTACGCGGTGCAAAAGTATTTGAACTATCAAATCGCCGGGGAGGACGCCCCCTACCTGCACCTAAGCCTGCTGCTGGACGACTGCATCGCCCGGGGCAAGGCTGCCTTTGAGGGGGGCGTGCGGTACCTGAACGCCTCTAGCGAGATGTTCGGCATCATCAGCTGCGCCGACAGCCTGACGGCTATCAAACAGCTGGTCTATGAGGAGAAGCGCCTGACTCTGGGCCAGATGGTGGAGGTTTTGGACCAGGACTTTGCGGGCCATGAGGACGTGCGCCGCCTCTGCCTGGACGCCCCCAAATACGGCAACGACCAGGAGACGGCCGACGCTATGGCCGTGCGGCTGTTCGGCGACCTGGGCCGCATGACCAGCCAGGCCGGGGAAAAAGCTGGGCTGCACAGGTATAATATTGTCAGCGTGAACAACTCCATGAGCGCCGAATGGGGCAACTTCTGCTCCGCCTCGGCCTGCGGCCGCCACAAAGGCGCGCCTATGGCCAACGCCAACGGACCCTCTATTGGGGCGGATAAGTGCGGCGTCACCGCCCTGCTGAACTCCATGTCCAAATTTGACAATACCAAACACGTGGGGGTCATCAACAACGTGCGCTTTACCAAGGAGCTGTTCGCTGGGTCCATGGATAAGGTGGGCGCGGTGCTGAAGGCCTTTTACCAGAACGGCGGCGTGCAGACCAACCTGTGCGTGGTGGGCAAGGAGGACCTGGAAAACGCTATGGTCCACCCGGAAAACTACCAGAACCTGCTGGTGCGCATTGGCGGTTTCTCCGCCCGGTTCGTCACCCTGAACCCCATCGTCCAGCGGGAGATCATTGAGAGGACTACCTATGGAGCCTAAAACCACTGGCATTGTGTTCGATATTCAGCGCTTCTGCGTGTACGACGGCCCGGGCATCCGCACTACGGTGTTCCTAAAGGGCTGCAATATGCGCTGTGCCTGGTGCCATAATCCTGAGAGCTTCTCTCCCCAGCCCCAGCTGCTGTACCGGCCGGAGAAGTGCGCCCGCTGCGGGGCCTGTACCGCCTGCCCCCAGGGGGCCCACCAGGTGGGGGAGGCCGGGCATGCTTTCCATCGGGAAAAATGCGCGGCCTGCGGGCACTGCGCGGGCCTCTGCCCCAACGGGGCCCTGGAGCTCTCGGGCCGGGAGATGGACGCCGCCCAGGTGATGGCAGAGGTGGACAAAGACGCCAAGTACTACCGGTCCTCGGGGGGCGGGGTGACCTTCTCCGGGGGAGAGGCCTCGGTGCAGTTCAACTTTTTGACAGAGCTGCTGTCCGCCTGTAAGGAGCGGGGCTACCACACCGCCCTGGAGACCAACGGCCTGGTGGCCCCAGAGCGGCTGAAAGCCCTGGCGGAGGGGACGGATTTGTTTTTGCTGGATTTCAAGCACAGCGACCCCCAGGAGCACAAGCGCTGGACCGGGGCCCCGCTGGAGCCGGTGCTGGATTCTCTGGCCCTGCTAGACCAGATGGGCGCCCGGGTGGCCCTGCGCTGCCCCATTATTCCGAAGGTTAACGACCAGGAGGAGCACTTCGCGGCCATCCGGGGGCTGCGAGAGAGGCACGGCTGCGTGGAGAGCGTGGAGATAATGGCCTACCACGACATTGGCAAAACCAAGTGGGAGGCCCTGGGCCAGGACTATGCCCTGGCAGAGCTAAAGACCGTGCCGCCAGAGAAAAAACGCCAGTGGCAGGAAAAGGCGGTATTGCCTTAAAGGAGAGAGCCGGATTGCCCCCAGGGCCGCCCGGCTCTTTTGCTATGCCAAAACTTTTACAAAAAATTCATCATTCCTGGGGCAGGGAGGATTATAATTTAAACCAGTTGCGTAAATCGTATTTTTGAACCCGTGAATAGGGGTTCTTAGAGAGAGAGGAATGGTTCCATGTTCTCAAAATTCAGTGTAAAAAAGCCCCTCACCGTTTTGGTGGGCGTGGTCATGGTTCTGGTGCTGGGGGCGGTGGCTTTTTCCCGCATGACCCCGGACCTGCTGCCAAACATCAACCTGCCCTACGCGGTGATTGTCACCGCCTACCCCGGCGCTACCCCCGAGGAGGTGGAGGACCAGGTGACCAGGCCCATTGAGCAGACTATGGCAACCCTGGACCATGTGGAGGAGATCACTTCTGTATCCAGGGAAAATTCCTCTCAAATTATGCTACAGCTTACCGACGACGCGAATATGGATACCCTTACCGCGGACATCCGGGAAAAGCTGAACTCGGTCTCCGGCAGCTGGGACGACAT
>NZ_JBQISV010000141.1:0-3957 GCF_056800975.1 Acutalibacter sp. | reverse complement strand
TTGGAGACCCGGGTGGTGGCCTACGGCATGGAGCACCCCAACGGTATCCGCATTAAGGACGGCTATATGTACGTGACCCAAAGCTACCTGCACCCGGTCAAGGACCCCTCTGGCAAGCTGGTCAGCTGTGTGTACCGCTTCGGTCTGGAGGAAGAGAACATCGCCATTACCAACACCCTGGAGGACAAGCACATTTTCGCCACCTTTATCACAGAAAACCCCGACTGCCAGTACGGGGCTGACGGCATTGTGTTCGACAAGGAGGGCAACCTGTACGTGGGCAACTTCGGCGACGGCGCGGTGTATAAGCTGACTTTCAATGAGGACGGCAGCTTAAAGGAAAATAAGGTCTTTGCCCAGGACTGGTCCCAGCTGGAGAGCACTGACGGGATGACCTTCGATGACAAGGGCAACCTGTATGTAGCGGACTTCTGCGCAAACGCCATTGCCATGATTAAGCCTGACGGCACGGTGCGGCGTATTGCCCAGAGCCCGGACAGCGACGGCTTGCACGGCGAGCTGAACCAGCCCGGCGAGCCCATCTTCTGGGACGGGCGCATCATTGCCTCCTGTTTCGACCTGGTCACCGGTCCGGGCAAGGTGAACACCGGCCACAGCATGCCCGCCACCCTGGCCCAGCTGAAGCCGGAAAACTGACGGGGGCGGCTATGGCAGAGTATCTTTTGGCACACGACTTGGGCACCAGCGGCAACAAGGCCACCCTCTATGACCGGCAGGGGCGGCTTTGCGCCTCTTGTCTGGCGGAATACCCCACGTATTACCCCCATACCGGCTGGGCCGAGCAGGAGCCTGAGGACTGGTGGAACGCCGTTTGTACCGCCACCTGGGCCCTGCTGGACCAGGCCGGCGTGGCCCCCCGGGACCTGGCCGGGGTCAGCTTTAGCGGGCAGATGATGGGCTGCGTCCTAGTGGACCAGGAGGGCGCGGCCCTGCGTCGGGCGCTGATTTGGGCGGACACCCGGGCCACTGAAGAAGAGCGCGCCATGCAGGCGGCCGCCGGGGCCCAGCGGGGCTACCGCATCACAGGCCACCGGCTTAGCGCCTCTTATGGGGCGGCAAAGCTCCTCTGGGTAAAGAACCATCAACCGGAAATCTATGGGAAAGCATACAAGATGCTGAACGCCAAGGACTACATGGTCCAAAGGCTGACAGGCAAGTTTGTTACGGATTATAGCGACGCCTCAGGCACCAACCTCTTTGACTTGAAGAAAAAGCAGTGGTCGGGGGAGCTGGCGGAGGCCTTTGGCCTGCGGCGGGACCTGCTGCCGGAGCTGCACGCCTCGGCGGACGTGGTAGGCCGCGTCACCCCAGAGGCCGCCCGGCAGACCGGCCTGCCAGAGGGCCTGCCGGTGGTGCTGGGGGGCGGCGACGGCTCTTGTGCCTGCGTGGGCGCGGGGGTGGTAAAGGAGGGCCGCACCTACTGCGTGTTGGGCTCCTCCTCCTGGATCTCTATGGCCGGGGCCGCGCCTGTGTTCGACCCGGACATGCGCACCTTTAACTGGGTGCACCTGGACCCCGCCCTGTACACCCCCTGCGGCACCATGCAGGCGGCGGGCCTCTCGCTGCAATGGTTCCGCAATGCCTTCTGTGGGGAGGAGCTGCGAAAAGCCAAAGAGTCCGGCGGCAGCGCTTACCAGCTGATTGACCAGATGGTAGAGTCCGTGGCCCCCGGGGCTGGGGGCATGCTGTACTTGCCCTATCTGCTGGGCGAGCGCTCTCCCCGGTGGGACTTTGACGCCAGCGGAACCTTTCTGGGCTTCCGGGCCGGGAACGGCCGGGCAGAGGCCGCCCGGGCGGTGCTGGAGGGCGTGGGGTATAACCTGAAGGTCATTCTGAATATTTTTGACCGCTCGGAAGAGGTCCCGTCTATTGAGGAAGTGGCCCTCATCGGCGGCGGGGCCAAGGGGAAGGTATGGGCCCAGATTTTGGCGGATATTTGGCAAAAGCCCCTGGTGGTCCCCCGGTACCTGGAGGAGGCCACCTCTTTGGGCGCGGCGGTGTGCTGCGGCGTGGGGGTGGGGATGTTCCCGGACTATTCCGTGATGGACCAGTTCAATCCCGGCGAAAGCCGCCTGCTGCCCCGAGAGGAAAACCAGGCCGCCTATGAGGCGCTTTACGAAATTTTCAACCAGGCCTACCAGGCCCTGCGCCCGGTTTACAAGAGCTTGAATACATGGAGCAAACAACAGGGAGGAAGCCAGCCTTGATTGACTTTAATTATTATAACCCAACAGAAATCATCTTTGGACAGGGCCGCCACCAGGAGGTAGGAGAGCAGATAAAGGCCCGGGGCGGCAGGCGGGTGCTGTTCCACTATGGCGGCGGAAGCATTAAACGCAGCGGGCTGTACGAGGACGTGTGCCGTTCGCTGCAAGACGCCGGCCTCTCTTTTGTGGAGCTGGGGGGTGTGTAGCCAAACCCCCGGGTCAGTCTGGCGCGCAAGGGCATTGCCCTGTGCCGGGAAGAAAACGTGGACTACATCCTGGCCGTGGGCGGGGGCAGCGTCATCGATTCGGCCAAGGCCATTTCGGCGGGCATGTTCTATGACGGGGACGTGTGGGACTTCTACCTTCGCCGGGCGGAGGCGGAGCGTTCGCTGCCCATCGGCGTGGTACTTACCATTCCGGCGGCGGGCAGCGAGACCGGGGGAGGCAGCGTGATTACCAACGAGGACGGCAACTTTAAGCGGGACTACGGCAGCAACCTGCTGATGCCCCAGTTCGCCATCCTGAACCCGGCGCTGTGCCGCACTGTGCCCCAAAACCAGATATCTGCCGGATCGGCGGATATTCTGGCCCATGTGATGGAGCGCTACTTTACCAACACCCCGGGCACGGACCTCATCGACCGGCTGTGCGAAAGCACCATGCGCTCGGTGATGCTCTCGGCGGTCCAGGTGAAAAAGGCCCCCCTGGACGTAAACGCTTGGTCCGAGCTGATGTGGGGCGGCACCATTGCCCACTGCGGGCTGCTAGGCACCGGGCGGCAGCAGGACTGGGCCTCTCACAACATCGAGCACGAGCTCTCCGCCCAGTACGGTATCTCCCACGGCACGGGGTTGGCCATTATTTTCCCGGCCTGGATGAAATATGTGTACAAAATCAACCTGGGCCGCTTTGTGCAGTTTGCGGTGCGGGTGCTGGACGTGGACCTGTCCTTTGAGAGCCAGGAGGCCGTCGCCCTAGAGGGCATTGCCCGGCTGGAGGCCTTCTTCCGCTCGCTGGACCTGCCTGTGCGGCTGAGCGAGGCGGGTATTGGCAGCCAGGACTTTGACCAGCTGGCCAAAAAGGCCTGTGACCGGGGCGCGTTTGGCGGTTTTAAGAAGATGGAATACCAGGACGTGATGTCCATACTAAAACTAGCGGAGTAAAGGAGAATGAGAATGATCTCAGCAAAAGAACTGGCCGGCATGTTCGACCACACCAACCTAAAGGCCTTTGCCACAGACAGGGACTTTGAGATCCTCTGCGCCGAGGCAGCGGAAAACCACTTTGCCATGGTGGCCATCAACTCGGCGCCAGTGGCCCTGTGCAAAAAGCTGCTGGCGGGCAGCGGGGTCCATGTGGGGGCGGCCATCTCCTTCCCTCTGGGGCAGACCACCATTGAGACCAAGCTGTTCGAGACTGAGAACGCCATGGAGAACGGCGCGGACGAGATTGACTACGTGCTGAATGTGGGCCAGCTGAAGCAGGGGAACCTGGCGTACATCCAGGATGAGATGGAGCGCATGGTGGCCGTGTGCCGAAAGCACGGGGTGCTAAGCAAGGTGATTTTTGAGAACTGCTACCTGACCAAAGAGGAGATCAAGGCCGCCGCGCTGATAGCAAAAGAGGTGGGGCCGGACTTTATCAAGACCTCTACGGGCTTTGGCACCGGCGGGGCCACGGTAGAGGATGTGCGGCTGATGAAGGAGACGGTGGGCGAGAAGGTAAAGGT
>NZ_JBQISV010000140.1:0-3972 GCF_056800975.1 Acutalibacter sp. | reverse complement strand
TGGGACCACCTGGACTATGGTATCCGCAAGGAGTTTTTAGCGGAGGAATGCCGGCGGGCCTATCAGGCTCAGACCACACCAAACTGCCGGGAGAAGTGCTCCGCCTGTGGAGCCGCCTGCTTCAAAGGAGGGCTGTGTGTTGCAGAACGTAAGGATATGGTTTAGCAAAACCGGCGCGGTCAAGTATATTTCCCACCTTGACCTCACCCGCTGTATGGCCAGGGCGTTGAAGCTCTCCGGTCTTCCGGTATGGTACACGCAGGGGTTTAACCCCCGTATTTATATGACCTTTGCCATGCCCCTGTCTCTGGGAGTCAGCGGATTGCGGGAATGTGTGGATATTCGCCTGACAGAGGAGACCGGTTTGGAGGACGCAGCTCAAAGGCTGTCAGCGTATCTCCCGGCGGATATCACAGTTTTGGGCCTGACCCAGCCAGAGCTGGGATTTGAGGAAGCTGCCTATGGAGAGTATGAGCTGCGGCTGGAAGCGGAGCATCCGGAGGCATTGGCAGCGGAGCTTCAGGAACTGCTGGCCGGTGAAACGGTTACTGTGATGAAGCATGGAAAAAAAGGGGACAAGGCGGTGGATATTAAGCCGTATTTCTCCCATATGGAGTGGAGGACAGAACCAGGCTGGCTGGTTTTGGACGTCAAGCTGCCCTGTTCGCTGAACGGCAGTGTAAACCCCAATTTGCTGTTGGAGGCCTTGAAAACTCTGCGCGGCCTGGAGCCCTATGGGGAGATCACCCGGAAGAGGCTGCTTACAAAAGATTTTTCCGATATGCGGTAATTTTTTCTTGCCTTTCCCTACAGCTTGTGGTATAATGGGGGAGCATTTGAAGGTCCGCGGGTTTTCTCTTCAGAGGCTTGCCCGTGGGGTTCAAGCGCGGTTTCCGCGCAGGAAGCGGACAGTCCGCTGCCGGCGCTCTTTGGAGCGTTCCGGCATGAATGTCTGAAAATTTTATTTTGGAGGAATATCAAATGGACGCGATCAAGCTTATCTCCCAGGACTCTCTGAAGGCAGAGGCTCCCCAGTTTAACATTGGCGACACGGTTCGGGTGGACGTGAACATCCGCGAGGGCGAGCGGGAGAGAATCCAGCAGTTTGAGGGAACTGTCATCGCCCGCAAGGGCAGCGGCGTCAGCGAGACCTTTACCGTGCGCCGCGTCTCTTATGGCGTGGGTGTGGAAAGAGTATTTCCCCTGCACTCTCCGAATGTAAAGGCTGTCCGGGTGGTGCGCCACGGCCGGGTGCGCCGGGCCAAGCTCTACTATCTGCGCAACCGGGTGGGCAAGGCCGCCAAGGTCAAGGAGCAGATCAAGTAAAACCGAAAACACTGGGAGAAGGGACATTTTGTCCCTTTTTCTGTTATATATTGCGTGAAATAAGCCAGAGCCTGCTCATTCGCATATAATTTTGAACAGGCTGTACACTAAAATGCTGGGAGGGACCGGAATGGATCAAGAGAGAGTGGAGATCGAGCAGGCGGAAGGGGGACAGCGTTCTTTTCAGTCCTGGCTGTTGGAGTGGATGGAGACTATTATTGTGGCTTTTGTGGCCGTGACCATCTGCTTTACCTTTCTTGCCCGGGTGATTACTGTGGACGGCTCCTCTATGGAGCCTACCTATTATGACGGCGACCGGGTGCTGGTCACTTCTCTTGCCGGCCAGGCGGAGAAGGGGGACGTGGTCATCATTGTCCATGCGCTGGAGGATACGATTATCAAACGTGTGGTGGCAACTGAGGGCCAGGTGGTGGATTTTGACCCTGTGCAAGGAGAGCTTACTGTAGACGGTACGCCGGTTAAGGGCGAGGAGTTTGGCATTGAGAATGGTATCACCTTTGTGCCTGACCGGCCGGGAATGGTTATGGAATTTCCTCAGCAGGTGCCGGAGGGCTGCGTGTTTGTGCTGGGCGACAACCGGGGCGCGTCTCAGGACAGCCGGTATTTGAGCGTCGGCATGGTAGACAGGAGAAACATTTTGGGGCGGGTGGTGCTGAATCTTTTCCCCTTCTCCAAGGCGGGGCTGCCAGCCTGAGGCACCGAAGACAGGAGGAAGAAGAATGTCAGAGATCATGTCAGTCCAGTGGTTTCCGGGACATATGGCGAAGACCCGGCGGAAGATTGCGGAGGACCTGAAGCTGGTGGACGTGGTAGCTGAGCTGCTGGATGCCAGAGTGCCCAGCAGCAGCGCGAACCCGGTACTGAGGGAGATCATTCGCAACAAGCCCCGGGTAGTGGTACTGAACAAAAGCGACTTGGCAGACCCAGGTCAGACCGCCCGCTGGACCGCCCGGTTCCGGGAGCAGGGGCTGGCGGCGGTTCCTGTGGAGAGTAAAACGGGAAAGGGTCTGCCTGGGCTATATAGTGCGATCCGTCAGGAGCTGAAGGAACAGATCGCCGGCTGGGAGCGCAAGGGTATGACGGGCCGTCCCATCCGTGTGATGGTATTGGGGGTTCCCAATGTGGGAAAATCCTCTATCATCAACCGAATGATCACCGGCGGAAGGGCCGGAAAGGCAGAGGTCCGGGATAAGCCGGGGGTTACCCGGCAGAACCGATGGTTTACTGTAGGAAAGGGCTTTGAGCTTTTAGACACGCCGGGTGTGCTATGGCCCAAATTTGAGGACCCCATTGTGGGGGAACATCTGGCCTTTACAGGCGCTGTGCGAGATGAGATTCTTGATATAGAGGGTTTGGCGTGCCGGCTGCTGGAGCTGCTGATGCAACGTTATCCCCATGCGGTCACGACACGATACAAGCTTGAGCTGCCGGATGAGCCTCTGTCTGGCCATGAGCTGCTGGAAATGGTTGGCCGGAAACGGGGCATGTTGGTGTCTGGCGGAGAGATCGATACGGAGAGAGCCGCTGCCGCTGTGCTGGATGAATTCCGGGGCGGCAAGCTGGGGCCTATCACTTTGGAGTGGGTATGATGGAATTTTTTTATGAGGAAGAAGCTCTTGCCCAGGGATTTCACAGCATTTGTGGGATTGACGAGGCAGGAAGAGGCCCATTGGCCGGGCCGGTCTGCGCGGCTGCGGTGATTTTGCCGGTTGGCTGCCAGCTGGAAGGCTTGAACGACTCTAAAAAGCTCAGTGAAAAAAAGCGCGAGGCATTGTTTCAGCCTATCCTTTCTCAAGCATTGTCTTATGGAATCGGCTGGGCCAGCGAGGCTGAGATTGATGAGCTGAATATTTTGCAGGCAACCTTTCTGGCCATGTGCCGGGCGGTAGAGGCGATGGAGCTTCCTCCTGATTATGCGCTGGTTGATGGGAACCGGATGCCTGCTTTAGCCATCCCCGGTAAAGCCATTGTGAAGGGAGACGGGAAAAGCCCCAGTATTGCGGCGGCGTCTATTCTGGCCAAGGTCAGCCGGGACCGCCTGTTGTGTGAATGGGATCAGAAGTACCCCCAATATGGCTTTGCGAAGCACAAGGGTTATGGAACCAAAGCACACTATGCCGCGATTCGCGAGTATGGCGTCTTGCCTGTACACCGGCAAAGCTTTTGGAAAAAGTATAAAGAGAAGAGCAGTGTTGAATAAAGATACTGAGCAGAGGAGGCCTATGGTCCAGAACACAGGAAGAACCGGGGAGGAATATACCGCACAGTGGCTGCGGGAGCAGGGCTTCTCGATTATTGCTCAGAATTATCATTCCCGCTATGGTGAGATCGACATTATTGCGGAAGATGGGGAGTGTATTGTCTTTACAGAGGTAAAGGTCCGCCGAAGGGGAAGCATGGTCTCTCCTTTGGAGGCAGTCACAGCACAGAAGCAGAAAAAGATACTTTTGACTGCTCAGGCGTATCTTGTGAAAAGCCAATGCGCTTTACAGCCTCGTTTTGATGTGGCCGCAATTACCTTGCTGCCGGACGGACAGCTGGAACTGCAATATTATCCGAATGCTTTCGGTTGGTGAGAGGAGCATGGATCATGCGATATTTTGACCTGCACTGCGACACAATCAC
>NZ_JBQISV010000139.1:0-4016 GCF_056800975.1 Acutalibacter sp. | reverse complement strand
AAATAAAAATAATAGTATTTTTTTCAGATTCAGAGGAAGGGGCTTCTTGTGCCGCCCTTGTTGGGAGAAGTAGAAACAAAAAATAAAATAAAAATAATATTATTTTTTTCGGCGAATGCAGCGGGAAATCCCCCCTCCTTCTATATATAATATAGAGGCCCAGTCATTGTGATGATGCTGCGCCGTTATACAAGAAATCGTGAAAAAAGGAAAGAGCCTATTTTTTTGCGGGAATCCTGTTGACAAAACAGTCGGGCTGGTGTATAATCATCTGGTGTAAAGATGGTCGCTTTACAGGAGGAGGGGGAGGACCGGCTTGGCAAAGGATCTGAGGATTTCCTATCTGCTGGACTTTTACGGAGAGATGCTCACTGAGACCCAGCGGGAGGCGGTGGACGCCTATTATAACCAGGACATGTCCCTGTCGGAGATCGCCGCCGACCGGGACATCAGCCGCCAGGGGGTGCGGGACGCCATTAAGCGGGCGGAGCAGCAGCTGACGGAGATGGAGGAAGGGCTGGGTCTCTGCCGCCGGTTTGAGGATATGCAGAAGAAGCTGGAGGCGGTTTGCGACTGCGCGCTGGACATTCAGGAGCTGAACGCCCTGCACAGCGGCGTGGAGGAGATCGACCTGCGGGTCGCCCGCATTCTGGACCTGTGCAAGGAGATTGTGGAGCGAGACTGAGAACCTGTATTCATAGGCGGAGGATGCCGGAGTGGCGAGGGATTTTGTCGCCCTGCAAGGCAAAAAATCGCAGGAATACTTGCCGTATTTCAAGATTTTTTAACGCAGCAGGACGGCAAAAGACCCGTCCCCCCGGCGTTCAACGGCTATGGATAACAGGTTCTGAGGGCTCTGGGCAGGCTGGGGGAGGACGACCCCCGGCCTGGACGCCGGGGCGGAAACAGAGGAGAGGTGAGCCGGATGGCTTTTGAGGGCTTGGCGGAAAAGCTGAGCAATTCCTTTAAAAAGCTGCGGGGCAAGGGCAAGCTCAGCGAGGCCGACGTAAAAGAGGCCATGCGTGAGGTGCGCCTGGCCCTGCTGGAAGCGGACGTAAACTACAAGGTGGCCAAGGAGCTCACCGGAAAAATCACCGAACGGGCCGTGGGCTCTGAGGTGATGGAGAGCCTGACCCCGGCCCAGATGGTGATTAAAATTGTCAACGAGGAGCTGACCGCCTTAATGGGCGGCAGCGAGGAGCGGCTGAAAAGCCCCGCCCATCCCCCGGCTGTCATTATGATGTGCGGCCTGCAGGGCGCGGGTAAAACCACCTATTCGGCCAAGCTGGCCTATTTGCTGAAAAGCCAGGGCCACCGGCCCTTGCTGGCGGCCTGCGACATATACCGGCCCGCGGCTATCAAGCAGCTGCAGGTGATGGGAGAAAAGGCAGGGGCCCCGGTGTTTGAGCGGGGAACCCAGGACCCGGTGGAGACTGCCAAAGAGGCGGTGCGCCACGCCAGGGACTACGGCCACGACTATGTGCTCATCGACACGGCGGGCCGCCTGCAGATTGACGAGGAGCTGATGGAGGAGCTCCGCCGGATGAAGGAGGCTGTCAGCCCCACAGACGTGCTGCTGGTGGTAGACGCCATGATCGGCCAGGAGTCGGTGAACGTGGCAAAAACCTTTGACCAGCTGCTGGACATTACCGGCGTGGTGCTCACCAAGCTGGACGGCGACACCCGGGGGGGCGCGGCCCTGTCCATCAAGGCGGTGACAGGCAAGCCCATTAAGTTTGCGGGCACCGGCGAAAAGCTGGACGGGCTGGAAGTGTTCCACCCGGACCGGATGGCCGGGCGGATTTTGGGCATGGGGGATGTGCTCAGCCTGATTGAGGACGCCCAGCTGCGCATGGACGAAAAGGCAGCCGCCAAAACCGCCGAGCGGATGCTCAGCAACAAGCTGGACTTGAACGATATGCTGGACCAGTTCCAGCAGGTGAAGAAAATGGGGCCCATCAAGGGCATTCTCTCCAAGCTGCCGGGCATAGGCGGCAAGCTGGACGATGTGGATATTGACGACCGGATTATGGACCGAACCGCGGCCATTATCCTCTCCATGACCCCTTACGAGCGCAGCCATCCCGACAGCCTGAACGCCTCGCGGAAAAAGCGCATTGCCGCTGGCTGCGGCCAGAAGGTGGAGGACGTGAACCGGCTGCTAAACCAGTTCAAGCAGACCCAGAAGCTGATGAAGCAGTTCGGGGGCAAAAAGGGGAAGAAGATGATGCGCGGCCTGGGGGGCCTGGGCAATATGGGCGGCGGGATGCCGTTTTAGGGGGAGAGGCCATGACAAGCCAAGAGGTCATCCGGTATATCAACCGGGGTGCCAACTATTACGTGAGCCTGTTCGGCCGGGCGGAGCACATGGAGATCGTCCAGAGAGACCGCTATTCTCTGGTACGGCCCAGGGGCGATGTGTTTGGCATCCGCTTTGTGTATAATGTGCGCCTGCAGGGCCTCTCCCAAGAGCAGAAACAGGAGCTTATTGCGGAAATCAAGGCTCTGGATCTGCCCGTATGGTGGGATTTGGAGTACCCAATCCAGGCGGCGGAGCCGGACCCGGAGGGGGAGTCTTATCTGGCCATGCTGGCGGGCGAGCGCCCGGACTGGCCGGACCACCCGGCCGTGACAGAGGTGAAAACCCAGGAGGAGTTTGCCCAGTGGGCCGGGGTGGTGAATCAGGTGCTCTCCGGCGGGAAAGAGGATATCCATCCCCAGTACCACTATCCCCTGTGCCGGGACGGCCTGCTGCGCTGTTATACCCTGGGGGACCCGGCGGGCCGGGTGCTGTCTGCGGCGGCTGCGGCCGTGGACAGGGAGGCGGCTTCCTTGGAATTCGTGGCGACACTGCCGGAGCACCGGCGGCAGGGCCTGGCCCGGGCCCTGTGCTGCCGGGCCGTGAAGGACGCCTTTGCCCATGGAGCCGAAATCGTCACGGTGCGGGCCATTGACGGCGTGGCGGCAGCGTTGTATACTTCTGTTGGCTTTCAACCATATTGGCCGTAGGGAGGTCCCATGAACATCCAGCGGATCGGCGAGGTATGCCTGCTCACCCAAGATGTGCCCCGGCTGGCGGATTTTTACCGCAGGCTGCTGGGGGTTCTGCCCGGCGAGGACGGGGAGAACTGGGGGCATCAGTTTGTTCTGGCCAGAGAGACCAGCCTGGCCATTTTGCGGGACGACCACCCCCGCAGGGGCCAGAGCGCTGTGCTGGTCTTTACGGTGGCGGACATGGACCAGGCCTGCCGGCGGGTGCGGGACATGGGGGCGGAGCTTGTGGAGCCCCCCACCCCCCGGTCCTGGGGCGTGGTGAGCATGTGCGTCCGCGACCCGGACGGGAACAGGGTGTATTTGCGCTGCTTTGACGGGCAGCAGGCCTAGGGCTTGTTTGAAAATAGAGGAAATGCCGGATTTTTGGTCCAAAGGAGGCGATTTCAAGGAGAAGAACCGCTGTAGTTAGCTGCGCTAACTACGTCAATCTTGCGATTGACGAGGATTTTCAACGCAGAAAGCGACTGCTTTGGGCCAAAAAGACGGTGTTTTCGATTTTTCAAACGAACCCTAAACAGGTTTGGACAGGGAGGCACGATCCGGGGCGATACCTTTGGCGTGCAGGCCCCTTTCAATATATTATTTCTACTACATTCAATCATTTATGGAGGTAAAGTAACATGGCTGTTAAAATCAGACTGCGCCGCATGGGCGCCAAGAAAAACCCCTTCTACCGCATTGTGGTGGCGGATTCCCGCTTTCCCCGGGACGGCCGCTTTATTGAGGAGATCGGCTACTACAACCCCATGGAGGAGCCCAGCGTGGTGAAGGTGGACCCGGAGAAGGCCAAAAAGTGGATTGAAAACGGCGCGCAGCCCACCGACACGGTGCGGGAGCTGTTCAAGAAGCACGGCGTGATCTGAGAGGAACCGAGAGAAAGGAGGGAGAACGATGCAGGAGCTGTTGAAGGCCATTGCCTCCGGCCTGGTGGAAAAGCCGGAGGAGGTGGCGGTCACCAGTGA
>NZ_JBQISV010000138.1:2076-4027 GCF_056800975.1 Acutalibacter sp. | reverse complement strand
GAACAGGGAGGTGATCACCAGGTTGGTCACCGTGCCTACCACTGTCACCACAATGGTCATCAGATAGCAGCGGCCGATGGTGATGCGTTTGGCCCACAGATAATCGTAGGCCGCAATCGAGAACTCTCTGGGCCAGAAGGAATAGCCCCCCTGAGACAGCGCCGCCTCGCTGGAAAATGAGGTGGAGAGCATCAGGATAAAGGGGATGACGCAGTAAATGGCCAGCAGGCTCATAAGCACAAGGGCAATGTTGTGAAAGGCGCGCTCGTCCTTGATTGCCGGCGTGCTTTGCATGGTTTCTTTTTTCATTTCATTCACCTCAATCAGAAGAGTGCGTTTTCGCTGTCTACCTTGCGGACAATGGCGTTGGAGGTGACCACCAGCACAAAGCCGATAATCGCCTGGAACACGCTGGCCGCTGAGGACATGCCCACATTGTTCAGCTCCAGCAGAGCCCGGTACACATAGGTGTCAATGGTCTGGGTGGTTTGCACCAGCAGGCCCTGGCCCAGGGGCACCTGATAGAACATGCCGAAGTCTGAGTTAAAGATGCGGCCAATGCTCATCAGCATCATCAAAATGATCATGGGCTTCAGCATGGGCAGGGTAATGGCGGTAATCTGCTGCAGCTTGTTGGCCCCGTCCAGCCTGCCGACTCATACAGGCCCTTGTCAATGCCCCCAATGGAGGCCATGTAGATGATGGAGCTTTGGCCCGAGGACTGCCAGAAGTGCACAATGGTCAGAATAATGGGCCAATACTGGGCGGAGGCATACCAGTTGATGGGGTTGTCCTTAAAGAAGGTGGCGTTTAAAAAGCCATAGTTGGTGCTTAAAAAGCCATAGACCAAAAAGGACAGGATAACGGCGGAGACCATGGACGGAAAGCAGATAATGGGCTGAATGAGCTTGGCGATTTTTCTGCTGGATATTTCCGCCATCAGAATGGCAATGCTCACGGAGATGACCAGCCCCAGGGCAATCCACACCACATTATAGCACACGGTGTTGCGAATCATCGTCCAGGCGTCCTTGGTTTTGAACAGGAACTCAAAGTTGTCCAGCCCAGTCCAGGGGCTGTTCCAGATGCCAATGGAGAAGTTGACCTTTTTAAAAGCGATCAAAATGCCGAACATGGGCAGGTAATTGTTGCACACAATGTAAATCAGCCCTGGCAGCATCATAAGGTACAGCGGCAGGGTGTTCCGGAATTCCGCCCTTCGACGGAGCTTTTTCTTTTCTGCCAGCAGCCCGTCATACTGTGAAGTACCATTTGGGTTTGTCACAACAGCAGCCTCCTCATAAGTTTATATGCCAAGTTTACACTTTTTTCTTAACCATGTCTTTAAAAAAAGTACACCCTGGTTCTGCTTTTCTATCAATGCTTTTCAGCGGCAAGGGCGGAGGCATCTCTGCCTCCGCCCCTTTCATTTTCTGCCAGAAACTATTTTCAGATGGTCTTCAGCCACTCGTCCACCTGGCTCTGATATTCCGCGATAATATCGTTGATACCGGCGGTCTCCAGCTCCTCAAGGAACTTGGGCAGGAACTCGTCCGGATTCACGTCGCCGTAGGTCAGCACCTTATAGTACTGGTCGTAAACGTTGGACACAGCCGCCACCTGGGTAGAAACCGGCTCGCTGTTGGGAATGAAGCCCAGCAGGGGCGGGTTCCAGGCGCCGTCCAGCAGCTCCTTCATAAAGCCCTTATCCGCCTCAGAGGTGTTGCCGTCCATGCCATAAAGGTTGAACTGGTTGCCAAAGGCGCCGCAGGTGTACAGGGCGGTGTAGGGGACCGTGTCGATGCCCAGGCCCTCGGGATAGACGATAGAGCTGTGGTCCTCGTTCCACTCCCAGCTGGTGCCCTCAACGCCATAGATCAGGTTGCTCATAACGAACTCATCCGTCCAGATGAGGCTGAGCATCTTGGCGGCGGCAGAGGGGTTCTCGGAG
>NZ_JBQISV010000138.1:0-2066 GCF_056800975.1 Acutalibacter sp. | reverse complement strand
AGGTGTAGGCAATGCCGTAGGTCAGGGTGTTGGTGGTCATGTCAGAGGTAGCGATCTCAACCGCCTTGAAATTGCCGCCATAGGAGTTGTTCATGGTGAACATCTGCTCAATGGTCTCAATAGAATAGGCATGACCCATGATAACGCCCTTGCTCTGGCCGGACATGATGATGGCGTCATGGCTCAGGGTGTTGGTAGAGCCCTCGGGGTCAGAGTAGCCGGCCTGAGACCACTTGTAGGCCATCTCAACGCCCTTTTTGAAGGCATCGGTGGTAAAGTAGTTGACAAGCTGGGTGCTGTCGCCCACAGTGGCGGCATACTGGCCCACAATAGAGGTGTGGTCCTCAAAGGCGGCCAAGCTCACCAGCTGGTTGTTGTACACGCCCGGCACCTGGTCGGGAGCGGCGGCCTTCAGGGCAGGCATGGCCGCGTCCAGGTCGTCCAGGGACTTGATAGCGCTCCAATCCACAGCATCGCCATAAACCGCGTCGTCGTAGATGTACTTCCAGCTGAGCACCTGGCCCTTGTAGCAGGGCACAGCGTAAATTTTGCCGCCCACTGTGCCGGAACGAATCCAGTTCTCGGGCAGCACGCCCAAAGCGCCGGCCAGCTCGTTTTCCGCATAGGGAGTCAGGTCGGTCATGTAGCCGTTGGTGACATAGGTGTTCAGGTTGGTGGCTATGATGATGTCATACTTCTCGCCAGAGGCCAGCGCCATGCTGACATTGGTGTCGTAGTCTGTGAGAGAGGCCAGCTCCAGCTCCATCTCATAGTCGGTGATGCCCAGCTCGTCGTGGATGTAGTTGTTGATGGTGTCCTCAACAAACTTGATGTCCTCTGTGGCCGGGATGGTCATCATGGTGGGCAGGGTCAGGCGCACACGGTAGGGCTCGCCCTCGGTGGAAGCCTCGCTGCTCTCAGGCTCGCTTGCCTCGCTGCTGCCGGCGTCTGACGACAGGGAGCTTTCGCCGCCGGCAGAGCTGGCGGAGCTGGTAGAGCTGGCGTTGTCGCCGCCCCCGCAGGCCGCCATGCACATAACCATGCAAAGCGCCAGAAGCAGGGCAATGATCTTCTTTGGTTTCATTTTGCTCGTCCTCCAATTTTACATTATTTACCCTCTCGGGCCTATTTCAGTACATTCAAATAATGCCATTTTTTCAGCCCAAAATCATTCAATTTGCTGTCTTCCACTTTAAAAATAGTACAATTTTTTGCTTTTGCAAAGGCCGGCCATTAAAAATGTTCCTGCCGGTTTCAAAAAACACCACACCGCAGCCGCTCAGATTTCGTGCTCGCAAAGCCACTCGGCGCACAGCCGGGCCCAGTGGGCCACATGGGGGATATCCATTCCCAGGTCGTTGTCTCCGTCCGCCAGGGCCAGGCCGTGGACCCCCTGGGGGAAGCAGTGCAGCTCAAACTCTACCCCTGCCGCTGTCAGGGCGCTGCCCAGGGCAAAGGAGTGGCGGGCGTCGTCGCTGTTGGTCTGCCAGATAAAGCATGGGGGCGTGTCCAGGGTCACATTGGCCTCCGGGGCCATAAAGAACCGCTCCTCCAGCTCCTGCCGGGTGGTTCGTTTGAACATGCCCGCCGGGAACGCCGAAAAGGCAAAGGCCCCGTAGCAGATTACCGCCGCGTCGGGCCGGCAGGACTCCCTCTCTATTATATCATCCGCTCCGGCCTCTCCGCAATCAAAATGTGTGGCGCAGTTTCCGCTGAGCATGCCCCCTGCGGAGAAGCCCATCACCGCCACCTTGTCCGTAATGCCCAGCTCGTCTTTTCTGGCCCGAAGAAGGCGTATGGCCCGCTGCATGTCGTGCATGGCGTCGTAGCGGGTATAGGGCTGCAGCCGGTAGGTCAGAATTGCCGTGTTGAAGCCCTGCCTGGCAAAGTGGTATGCCACATTCACGCCCTCGCACCCCGAGCGGCTCAGAAAGCCGCCCCCGTGGGCCACAATAATGGTCCCCCTGGGCTCAGTCTGCCCCTGACCGTGTACAAATATCAGGGAGGGCTGGGGCTGCAGGGGGGTCTTTTCCCCGTCATACCCCGGCGCGCCCTCCTCCCACAGG
>NZ_JBQISV010000137.1:0-4196 GCF_056800975.1 Acutalibacter sp. | reverse complement strand
ATGTGCGCCTGTCTCCGTTTTTGTGCCGAAAATTCTGGCTGGCAGCACCCGGGAGTCGTTGAGAATCAGACAGTCTCCTGGGCACAGATAGTCCAGAATATCCGAAAAATGCCTGTGCTCAATCTCTCCGGTACGCTTGTCCAGCACCATCAGCCGGGAGGCGTCCCTCGGCTCAATCGGAGTCTGGGCAATGAGCTCCGGAGGCAGTTCAAAATGGAAATCGCAGGTTTTCATAGAGTCTGTACTCATATTTGGTCACTCTCCTGGAGAAAAAATCATAGGATAGACTGGATATCCGGCAGAAAAAATTGACAACCGGCCCGGTATGGAGTATAATAAAGCAGAGTTGCCTGCTCCTGTCCGCCTCTTATTATAATGGATGGCAGGCATGTTTTCAACTATTTTCACCGACATCTTTGGCTTTGGGGAAAGGAAAATGAAAATGAAGCAGTATCGTGTAGGCATTATTGGATGCACAGGAATGGTCGGCCAGCGTTTTGCCACTTTGCTGGAAAATCATCCTTGGTTTGAGGTGAAGGCTCTGGCAGCCAGTGCCAGGTCGGCGGGAAAAACCTATGAGGAGGCTGTGGGAAGCCGTTGGGCCATGCCCACGCCCATTCCGGCCAGTATGGCTGGTATGCCTGTTTATGACGCACAGGCGGATATGGAAAAAATCGTTTCTCTGGTTGACCTTGTGTTCTGCGCTGTCAACATGAAGTCGGAGGAGATTACTGCTCTGGAAGAGGCATATGCCAAGCTGGAATGCCCTGTTATTTCCAATAACAAAGAGCATCGGGGCGACCCGGATGTGCCCATGATTGTGCCGGAGTTGAATGCGGACCATCACCAGGTCATTGCCCATCAGCGTCAGCGGCTGGGTACCAAGCGGGGATTTATCGCGGTAAAATCCAACTGCTCCTTGCAGAGCTATGTTCCCGCCCTGCATCCCCTGCTGGACTTGGGCGTGACCAAAGTGTTGGCCTGTACCTATCAGGCTATCTCCGGGGCAAGCAAGACCTTTGAAACCATGCCCGAAATCCTGGACAATGTGATCCCCTATATTGGCGGTGAGGAGGAGAAATCGGAGCGGGAGCCCATGAAGATCTGGGGCCATGTGGAGGACGGCGTGATTGTCAACGCCACATCGCCCTCCATCACTTCCCAATGCCTGCGGGTGCCGGTTTCTGACGGCCACCTGGCGGCTGTGTTCTTCTCACTGGAGAATAAGGCCAGCGCTGAGGAGATCATCCGCCGCTGGAATGAGTTCAAGGGCCCGGCTCAGGAGATGGAGCTGCCCAGCGCTCCCAAGCAGTTCATTCACTATTTCACAGAGCCGAACCGGCCCCAGCCTAAGCTGGACCGGGACCTGGAGGGGGGCATGGCGATCTCTGTAGGCCGTCTGCGCCCTGATACCCAGTATGACTACAAATTTGTATGTCTGTCTCACAACACCCTGCGCGGCGCGGCCGGCGGCGGGGTCCTAATGGCTGAGCTGCTGTGCAAGCTGGGTTATTTGGACTGATCCACTTGCTGTACCTGGCTGTTTTTTCCATTCATTTTTCAGGAGGAAGCTACTATGAAGAACACCATTTTTACCGGTGTGGGCACTGCTCTTGTCACCCCCTTTGACCAGCGGGGCGAGATTCTTTGGGATGAGCTGGATAAGCTGGTAGAGCTGCAGATTTCCGGCGGTGCCGATGCCATTATTGCATGCGGCACCACAGGCGAGGCCGCCACCATGAGCAGTGAGGAGCACCTGAAGACCATTCGCTTTATTGTGGAGAGGGCCAAGGGACGCGTTCCTGTGGTTGCCGGGACCGGCAGCAATGACACCCGTTTTTGTGTGGACCTGTCTTTGGAGGCCAAGGCTTTGGGAGTGGAGGGGCTTTTGCTGGTAACGCCCTACTACAACAAAACCTCCCAGAAGGGGTTGATGGAAAGCTTCCACTATATTGCCGATTGTGTGGAACTGCCCTGCATTCTCTATAATGTCCCCAGCCGTACGGGTTGTAATATCCTGCCCGCCACCTATCTTGCGCTTTCCAAAAATCCCTATATTGTAGCCACCAAAGAGGCCAACGGGGACACTGCCTCTGTAGCCCGCACCATCGCTCTGTGCGGGGATGATCTGGCGGTCTATTCCGGTGAGGATAACCAGGCGTTGGCCATTACGGCTCTGGGAGGGAAGGGCGTTATCTCCGTGTTCTCCAATGCCCTGCCCAAGCAGATGCATGACCTGGTCTGCGCTGCGGCTGCCAGTCAGCTGACGGCTGCCCAGCAGCTCAATAACCAGTATATTGATTTAATGGACGGCTTCTTCATGGATGTGAACCCCATCCCCATAAAGGAGGCTCTCTGGCAAATGGGCGTGATCTCCACCAACTTCTGCCGCATGCCCCTGACCACGATGCCGGAGGAAAAGCAGGCCGCCATGACTGCACTGCTGAAAAAACACGGGTTGATATAAGTCCCTGCCCAACGCCGCCTATAGCGGCAGGGCAAGAAAAATGGAAAGAAACGGACGTGAAAGCATGATCAGAATACTGCTCAGCGGCTGTGCGGGTAAAATGGGCGCGGCTGTCAGAAGCCTTGCCAGCAGCCGGACAGACTGCGAAATCATTGCCGGCGTAGACCTTCTTGGCGGGACGTTTGAGTTTCCGGTGTATTCCTCCTTTGACGCAGTGCAGGAGACAGTGGATGTGGTGGTGGACTTTTCTCACCCCAGCGCCCTCTCCCCGACTTTGGACTACTGCCGTACCCACCTGGGGACCGCAGCAGTGCTGTGCACTACTGGCTACACTCCGGAGCAGTCGGAGGAAATAAAAGAGGCTGCGGCTGAGCTGCCGGTCTTCTATTCCCGAAACATGTCCCTGGGTATCAACCTGCTGATGGAGTTGGCGAAAACCGCCGGGACAGTGTTGGGGGAAAGCTTTGATGTGGAAATTGTGGAAGCGCACCACAACCAGAAAATCGACGCCCCCAGCGGCACGGCCCTGATGCTGGCTGACGCAGTCAACCAGGCCCGGGCCAACTGTATGAAGTACACCTACGACCGTCATTCGCAGCGGAAGAAGCGGGACAAAGCAGAGCTTGGCATTCATTCTGTCCGGGGCGGCACCATTGTGGGAGAGCATCAGGTTATTTTTGCGGGCAGCCATGAGGTGACCACCCTCTCCCATTCCGCCCAGTCCAGGGAGCTGTTTGCCGCCGGAGCTGTAAACGCCGCTATTTTTATGGCTGGACGGAGCCCGGGACTGTATGATATGTCCCATTTGATTCAGAATGGAAAGGAAGCTTAACATGAGCGCTGGCACAGTTATCAGCACGGTAGACAATATTACCCTGGTCACCTTAGTGGGTTTTCCCGCGCAGGTGGACTCCCTCTCCCGAATCTTCGATTCTATCGCAAAGTATGAGATCAACATTGATATGATCTCCATGGCCCCAACCCACGGCGCTTTTACCGGCCTGTCCTTTACCATCTCTGATAATGACCTGATGGATGTTCTGGCCTTTACAACCCAGTTGAAAAAGGAGACCAACGTCAATGTGATTGTCAGCTCGGTGAATCACAAAATTTCCATCTACGACCCGGCCATGAAAAACACGCCTGGCATTGCGGCAAAGGTGTTTAGGGCCATTGCCAACACTAAGGCTGACCTGAGGCTGATCACTACCTCAGAGGTGGAGATTTCCCTTCTGGTCACAGAGTCGGATTTTGACACGGTACTTTCTGCTATAGAGGCTGCTATGGCCTAAAACCAAAACGCAAAAAGAGCCTTTCCGGCGTACCGGAGAGGCTCTTACATTTTTCCCATCACCCAAATTATAACGGGAAACAGATAAATGACCAGGAGTGCGGCTAAAAAAGCAGTATAAAGCAGCATGGGCGCTGCACGCATCCACATTTGATTGACCCGCCGGACCCAAGAATAACGCCGGAAAAGCACAAAAAGTCCTACTACACCTACTGTTGCGGCACTAATATATAGACTGCTCCAAAAGCCCGCTGGTACATAGCTGATTTCAACGACATTTTTCTCGTCTGGCAATGGGATTTCCATAAAGCAATCCAAGACAATCCGGGGCTGCACCTGGTTTCCATTGACACGAAGCTCCATGCCCTGGTACCATGGCACAGAGAGGAAAAGTGCGCTCCCCTCTCCCCCATCCACCGTACCAGTGATAGTCCCCTC
>NZ_JBQISV010000136.1:0-4210 GCF_056800975.1 Acutalibacter sp. | reverse complement strand
TTCTGTTCCTGTTTCCTTCTTCTCAAGCTTTCACTCTCAAAGAATTCACGGGTCGTTCTTCTTCTCGTTGTTTAATTTTCAAGGTCCACTCCTCAGGCTTTTCAGCCTTTGGCGCTGCGCTCTCTGTCTTTTGAAGCGCCTGACTATCTTACCACATTTGGTTTTGTTTGTCAAGTACTTTTTTCGACTTTTTTTCAGCGCCCTCGCTTTCGCTTGGGAAGCTCTTTCGAGCAGCTTGACTATCTTACCACACTCAGCTTCGTTTGTCAAGCACTTTTTTCGACTTTTTTCAGCCGACCCTTGCTTTCGCTTGGGGCTCTTTCGAGCAGCTTGACTATCTTACCACATTCGGTTTCGTTTGTCAAGTACTTTTTTCGACCTTTTTCAGCCGACCCGCGCTTGCGCTTGGGGCTCTTTCGAGCAGCCTGACTATCTTACCACACTCGGTTTGATTTGTCAAGTCTTTTTTTCGACCTTTTTTCAGTCGGCCCTCGCTTGCGCTTGGGGGCTCTTTTTGAGAGCTTGCTTATCATATCACACCGTTTTCGGTTTGTCAAGCAGTTTTTTCAGGTTTTTTGAAAAACTTTTGAAGTCCCATGCTGTACAAACCAAAGCTGGTTGTGTTATAATAGCTTTATTGCGGTTTTGCGCCGCAATGTTTGGTATTATATCGCTTCTCCCAGCTTTTGTCAAGCGCTTTTTTCATCTTTCTTTCCCCGCCGGACTGAAGCGTCCTTCCTATTATCAACTGGAAAGGCTGTGAGCTTATGCCTATTCGTGTCAACGCCGAGCTGCCTGTGATCGAGGTTCTGGAAAACGAGAACATCTTTGTTATGTCCCGCAGCCGGGCCGTTGCTCAGGACATCCGCCCTCTGGGCATCGCTATTTTGAATTTGATGCCCACCAAGCTGGAGACCGAGACTCAGCTGCTGCGCCTGCTCAGCAATTCTCCCCTGCAGGTGGAGGTGGAGCTGCTGCATCCGGCCAGCCATGTCAGCAAAAACACCAGCATCTCTTATCTCAATCAGTATTATAAGACTTTGGAGGAGGTGCGCGACCGCCGCTTTGACGGCCTCATCATCACCGGTGCGCCGGTGGAGAAGCTCCCTTTTGAGGAGGTGGACTACTGGCCTGAGATGTGCGCTGTTTTTGACTGGGCCCAAACCCATGTCTACTCTACCCTGTACATATGTTGGGGAGCCCAGGCGGGGCTATACTATCACTATGGTATTCAGAAGCATCCCTTGCCGGAAAAGCTCAGCGGCATCTACAATCACCGGGTGCTCAATCCCTATCATCCCCTGATGCGGGGCTTTGACGACAACTACTTTGCCCCCCACTCCCGCTACACCCAGGTTTTGTTGGAGGACATTGAGGCTCATCCGGAGCTGCTGCCTTTGGGGGTCTCCGACCTGGCAGGGCTGCACATCTGTGCCGAGCGGGGCGGGCGGCGGATGTTTGTCACCGGCCACGCGGAGTATGACCGGGACACCCTGGCCAAGGAATACCTTCGGGACGTGGCAAAGGGCTTGGAGCCCAAGGTGCCCTACCACTATTTCCCTGAGGACGACCCCACCCGCACGCCCCCCTTCACCTGGCGGAGCAACGCCCATCTGCTGGTGGCGAACTGGCTGAACTACTATGTCTACCAGCAGGCGCCCTATGACTTCATCAAGGAGGACGAACCGTGAAGACTGCCGTTCTCTCCGAGGAGCCCCTTCGGGCGCTGTTATTGGCAGAGGGCGCAGACCTGGTGGGCTTTGGGGACGTCAGCGCCCTCTCCCCCGGCCAGTGGACCAGCTGCGTGTCTTTGGCTGTGCGCCTTCCGGCTTCTACAATATGCGGTATCTCCGATGGGCCCAGTATGGATTATTTTGAGCAGTACCATACCCTGAACGCCAAGCTGGACCAGCTGTCGGAGCTGGCTGCATCCTATATTGTCAAGCAGGGCTTCCATGCCCTGGCCCAGACCACCACGGCGGTGGCGGAGTCCGCCGGGTACCACACCCCCTTCCCCCACAAAACCTGTGCCACCCGGGCAGGGCTGGGGTGGGTGGGCAAATCCGCCCTGCTGGTCACCCCGGAATTCGGCCCGGCAGTACGGCTGAGCTCTGTGCTGACAGACGCGGCCTTTGATCATCCCGGCCAGCCGGTAAACGCCTCACGCTGCGGAGACTGCACCCGCTGCCGGGACCACTGCCCCGGCGGGGCCATCCATGGAGCCTTGTGGGATATTGCCACTGAGAGAGAAGTCCTGGTGGATGTGGATGCCTGCCGGAAAGCCGCCCGGGCCCTGGCTAAGGAGCGGACGGGGCAGGAAATCACTCTGTGCGGCAAATGTATCCAGATTTGCCCGTACACCCAACGTTATACAAAAAAGGAGGCCGCAACGTGATTTGTGACGGCGTGATTTTTGACTTGGACGGTACTCTGTGGGATTCCAGCGAATCCCTGACGGATGTCTGGCGGCTGGCCCTGGCCGGGGAGCCGGACATCCCCCGCCCTCCCACCACAGAGGAGCTGCAAAGTGTGATGGGCATGACCGCCCCCCAGCTGATGAAGACCCTTTTCCCCCAGCTCACCCCGGAGCGTGGCGCGGAGCTGTTTGCCCAGCTCTGCGTGGTGGAGGACGCGTATCTGCGGGAACACGGGGGCCGGCTTTACCCCGGCCTCACGGAAACCCTGGAACAGCTGGCAAGGCAGTGCCCCCTGGCCATTGTCAGCAACTGCGGACCTGAGTACATCCCCGCTTTCTTTGCCGCCCACAAGCTGGAGCCCTATTTTGCCGGCTGGGAGTGCATTGGCCGCACCGGCAAGGAGAAGTGGGAGAACATCCGGCTGGTGGCCCAGCGGCTGGGCATGACACAGCCTGTCTATGTGGGCGACACGGCAATGGACCAGGCCGCCGCCCAGAAGGCGGGGGTCCCCTTCATTCACGCCGCCTATGGTTTCGGTCGGGCGGAGAGTGCGCCTCATATTGACGCGCCCGGTGACCTGCCGGGTCTGTTGCAGTTTTTGACTTAGAGGAACGCTCTGCTAAGTTAAAGCGGCACACGCTCCTTTTTAATTCCTTTTTAATTTAAGTTAAAAAGGCTGTCATCGGGGCTTTTGTCTGTCCTGCTTCAGGCTGCCGGGAGCCGCATCCTCCTATCACGAGGCGGCAGCACACTGCCGGAGATGGGCTTTCCAGAGCCGTGTCAAGAGCCCCTCTCTACCTTTTACCGCGTTCCTCCCTTGTCTGTCCATCGTCGTTTTCTGCTCGCGCCGGTTTGCGCGTCAGGACTTTTCCAGTTTCTGAAAGGAGGCCTCTCATGAACACCGGGCTTCTATTTTCCACCTTTCCCTACATCAGCGGCAAGGGGCTCTCTCTGGGCCGCATGACTGACCTGGACCTGCCCGCCCTCTGGGACATTCTTGGGGACGAGGAAAACTTCCGCTATGCCCCCACCGCCGCTCTGCGCGCTCCCGAGCAGTGCCGCCTGCGGCTTTTGCAGGCCGAGGCCATGTTCCGGGACCGGGTGGCGGTGATGCTGGGCATTTACCCTGAGGGGAACGGCAGCCGTCTGGCCGGCATTTTTGAGATATACAATATCGACCCCCAGACCCAGTCGGTGACTGTGCGCTTCACCCTCAGCCGCACCCGCACCGGCGAGAGCCTTGCCACCGGCGCCCTGCGGGCCTGCACCGACTACCTGATGGTCAACGTGGGCGTGCACCGCATTCAGGCCTATGTGCTGCCTGCCAACTACCGGGGCATTCTGGTGCTGGAACGCTGCGGCTTTGTGAAGGAGGGCACCATCCGCGAGGGCTTCTTCTGGCCGGACAAGGGCATTGTGGACCTGAGCCTCTACTCTCTGCTGCCCACCGACCTGCGCCGCGGGCCCGGCTCCCATGGGGGCGCGCATATATTTTGATGGAGGGGCCTGCCGCAACGCCGGCTTATCTTTCCCCAGAGCATCGTCCTTTTGACTGCAAAAAGGAGCGCAGCGCCTCTGCTGTTCCCAATGTTACATGAAATCCAACCGTTTTCGGGAAAAGACTATGCTTCCTTTCAGTCCAAGACCCGGCTCCCGGCCTGTCACGGGTTAAAAAAAGCGGGAAGCAATGTAAGAACCTGTATTCACAGGCGTTGAACGCCGGAGGGACGGGTCTTTTGCCGTCCTGCTGCGTTAAAAAATCTTGAAATACGGCAAGTATTCCTGCGATTTTT
>NZ_JBQISV010000135.1:0-4263 GCF_056800975.1 Acutalibacter sp. | reverse complement strand
AAGCAGTCCTCCAGAATAAGATCAGGTCCCTCCCCCGCCATCATCTCCACCCGAAGCTTAGTCAGCCTGGCCTCCGGCTCCGACCCAGTGGTGTGTACCTTCTCCAGCTCCACGCAGAAGTCCCGGCCATCGCGAGAAGCCACATTGAAATAGGTGCGAAGATTCTCTGGGGCTAAAGAGATGCTGTCCATCAACAGAGTCAGCTTGGGGACCTCTGTAACGTTGCCACCCTGGTCACGAAACAAACTCGTGGGGCCGGATATCTCTCTACAGCTTTTGACATGATAACGGCCTCCTTTGATATTGGGGGGTAATCTCTCATACTTAAGAATCGGACAAAAAGGAAATAAGTTGTATATTTTGAAAACAGTTCTTGAATTTTTGAAGAAAGACGGGATTTGACAGAATTACCAGGCAGAAAGCAGTATGATGTGGTGAGAAGGATGTGTAAGAAATCGGTAAGCATTGCCGCCGGGTTTCTTTAATATTATACCGGTACAATAGAGAAAACAAAAACCAGAAGGGACGGTATCGGTATGACACTGAAAGCGCTGCTGTATAAAATAGGTTTGGGAGAGCTGGCGGACACAGTCGCCAGCTGTATGCCCTCGCTGTTCTGGGCAAAAATGGACCTGGACGGAGAGCGGGACAGCATCGGCGCGTTTTCTGGCGAACGTCTCTTTACCGTCAGCCAGGACACCGACCGGTTAGAGCTGGACTTTATTATCAGCGCGGCTGGCGGACACGGCGTGATGCAGGTGGCCGACGCTGGCTCTGGCGCGGTACTTTGGCAGCGGGAGCTTAACGACAGCGCCGTGTTTACTCAGGAGGTGGGGCCTCTGGAAAAGGGCCGGGAATACGCGGTGCGGTTCCTCAGACAGGTGGCTGGCCCAATCACAGTCACTGTCTCCTCCCGCAGCGATCACATCCAGGACCTGGACTTCTCCGCCGACATTCACGGGCTGGCACGCCCAGCATAACAAAGAGAGCCCCTTTCCCATTACGGCAAAGGGGCTCTTTTTCACTTTTCTGCCTCCCACTGGGTCTGCCAGCGGTACAGCCAGTCTAATTGGGCGTCAATATTTTCATCGCTCAAGCAGTCAGGGCCAAACAACTCGGTGATGGTGGCCTGAGTGGAAAAATGCTGCAGGGCAATCAGGGCGGGAAAGGCCCTTTCCTCCTCCCTGCTGAGGAAAGCCTCCTCCCGGTAAGCCGGCAGCATACGGGCCAGCAGTTGGTGGGAACGCCCATAGTTCGCCTCATCAAAGCAAAAATATTCCGTCTGGTCGGCAATCAAGGTCAGGTCATACATGGGAAAGCCGATACAGGCTGTGTCGAAATCATAGACATACAGTCCCCCGTCTGGCGTTCTGCGGATGTTCCCACAATACAAGTCCCCATGACAGGGGCCTGTGGGCAGTGTCTTCAGCCTCTCCCAAAGGGCTTCGCCATATGTGGCATACTCCTCTGCCCGAGGATAATGCTTCTTCCGAAGGATATCCACATAACGGCCAATATAGAACTGCCTGTCCCGCACCGGCAGGGGCTTGGGGTATGCCCGCATCTCCTGATGAAGTCTGCCAGCAAGCCGCCCGATGGCCTCCGGGTCCTGGTCCGGCACACAGTCCTCTCCCTCAATATATTCATAGAGGAGCAGCAGTTGGGACTCCCACAGCAGGCCGGGCCAGTCAGAGCGGGTGGGCATGATTTCCGGTGTGGGAAAACCCTGCCGGTGAAGAAACATCTGTACCTCTGCCCCCACTTCCGCATCATTGGCCAGAGAGGGTTTGACTACCCGCAGAAAATACTTTTTCCCGTTGGAGTAGGCTGCATAGGCCAGGCTCCCGCTGTCTCGGAGCAGCTCCAAATGCTCAAAGGCAGGGGGCCAATTTTGGTTCAGCTGAGCAAGAAGCTTCTCCATCATTTTCCTCCTATCTGTTGTCCAGCAAGGCCAAAACCTCGGGGAAAGCCTCCAGACTCCGGCGGAGAATGCCATGCATCTGGGCAATGGCTACGCCGTAGTTGACCATAGGAACGCCCACGGTCTTTGCCCGGGCCACCCGGCTCTGCATCTCTTTCTCATTGAGCATACAGCCGCCGCAGTGGACCACCAGCTGGTAACCCTCAGGCTTCTCCGGAAACTCGCCGCCAGAGGTAAAGTCGTACTGAGGCTTGACCCCAGTGTACTTCTCAATCCAGGCTGGCAGCTTCACTGTGCCGATGTCCCCGCACTGACGGTGGTGGGTGCACCCCTCGGAGATCAACACCCGGTCGCCGTCCTTCAGAGTGGCCAGCCGGGCAGCGCCCTTTACCAGCATGGGCAGGCTGCCCTTATACCGGGCAAACAGAATGGAGAAGGAGGTGAGCAGCACATCCTCGGGCACATCCTCCGCCACCCGCTGAAAGGCTTGGGAGTCTGTAATGACAATTTTGGGCTTGACGGACAAGGACCTCAGCACCGCAGACAACTCCTCTGGCTGACAGGTGACAAAAGCGCAGTGAGCGTCCAGAATGTCCCGCATGGTCTGCTGCTGGGGAAGAATCATCCGGCCCTTGGGCGCGGCTGCGTCAATGGGCGTTACCAGCACAGCCAGGTCGCCGGGGGACAGCAGGTCTGCCACCAGCTGCCGCTGATTTACAGCCTTTTCTGTAAAGCTCCCCAGCTTGTCCTTTAGCTGGTCAATCCCCTCTCCTGTTTTTGCGCTGACATAAATCGCCTGACCGTCAAGCTCCATCCTTGTGGCAAGGAGATCCACTTTACTGTGCGCAACAACATAGGGCGTCCCTCTCTCCCGAAAAAGAGCCAACAGCTCTTGATCCTGAGGACTCAGGCCCAGTCCTGCGTCTACCACCAAAACCGCAATATCGGTTTTCGCCAGAATCTCTCTGGCCTTTTGCACCCGCAGCTCACCCAGCTCTCCCTCGTCGTCCAGGCCGGGGGTGTCGATGATGACAACCGGGCCCATGGGCAGCAGCTCCATTGCTTTCTTCACCGGGTCGGTCGTTGTGCCCTTTACATCTGAGACCACCGCCAGCTGCTGGCCAGTGACCGCGTTTACCAAGCTGGACTTGCCCGCGTTGCGCATCCCGAAGAAAGCAATATGGGGACGTTCGGCGGAAACGGTTGCGTTCAGGCTCATAGAATCACTTCCTCTACTCAAAAATTCGGATTACATACCCGTCTAATGCGGCATACCTTTCCACCCCAGGGCTGGGTCTCCACAGGCGTTATCCCATTCCAGCCCTTACCGGCAGCATACTCAGCCAGCTTTTCAATCTCCTGCACCTGCATGAAGGAGATCTCATTCCCCACTGGCTCCCCCGCGAACATCTGGAAGCCGGTGAATGGGGGCGTTTTCTTTGACGTGATAGCCTTTTTCGCTGAATCTGCTCATAAAATCAACTCCTATTTCATTCTGATTGAGATAGAACCATGATACACCAGTAAATAGGACAACAATATGTCTTGTTTCTGTTAATTCCAGAATTCCAGCAGCTTCTCGTCAACGGCGGCTATCTTTTCTCTGCCCTTCCAGGACTTCAAACCCGGGGGCTCTCGCCTTTCTCCCGGCAGCCACCGAATATCTCCCAGTCCTGCCGGCATCGGTTCCAACCCATCAGATCATCCTTTCCCAGTTTTACAATGCTTAAAGGATGACTGACAGATGTATAAAGTGCATCTACCTTACACTCTTTACTAGAATAATCTCTAATAGCTCATTTCCCTTTTTATCTCCGACAAGCGTTATAACTTTACATCTTTTTCTTAGCAGGTTCCACATATAATTCTGTATATCCACATTCCGGACATACCACGCAGGAAAGCTTTCCGATTTCCCGGGAAACCCATTTTCCATCCTCAGCCGCGGCCACACGCCAGAAATTGTCCGAGCCAAACAGGGCGTAGCCCTCTTTCATTTCCGCCTCACATCTCAGACATTTTCTCATTCCGGCCCTCCTTTACAGCACCATCAACAAGGTGCCCGCACCGATCAGCGTACAGCCAATAGCAGACTTAATGGTTATTTTTTCATGCAGAAATACAAAAGCGAGCAGCAAGGTAATCACCACGCTCATTTTGTCAATAGGCACTACCTTTGAGGCCTCCCCCACCTGCAGCGCATAATAGTAGCACAGCCAGGAGGCCCCGGTGGCAAGACCGGACAAAATCAGAAACACCCAGCTCTTTGGAGCAATGGCGGTCACCCCACCCTGGGTGTTGGTGAGAAACACCATGCCCCAGGCCATGAGTAGCACCACCAG
>NZ_JBQISV010000134.1:0-4350 GCF_056800975.1 Acutalibacter sp. | reverse complement strand
GGCCTGCCGATATTCTATTGTCCGTTCTCTATATCTTTTTGAATAACTCATGTCCTCATTCTACTCGATACGTAACCTTTTTTCAACTGCTTTTACTATACTTTCCAGGCGGTATGTGCTATTATAAGGAGGCCACGCAAGTTGATAGTCTTCGTCTCAGTGTGTGCTTTGCTTTTGGCAAATGCACAGGCTCGCTTTTGCATACTGAGATTGTATGAAAAGACTTGCGTGGCAGCAAGGGCCATGTGTTTTGCAGGTGCGTGGCTCTTGGGCCGCGCACTTTTTTGTTATCATTTTTGTTATTATCAGAAGGGAGATTTGGGTATGAAAACCAAAAACGGAAAAAGATTCGCCGCGCTGGTCCTGGCAGCCGCCATGCTTGCTGCCGCTGTGGGCAGCGCACAGGCCGCCGTGTCTGACGTGAAGCCCAACAGCTGGGCTTACAAGGCGGTTCAGTACAATGTAGAGAACAACCTCATTGCCGTCGGCTACGACGTCTACAACATGAACGCCCCCGCCCCCCGGCAGGACGTGGCCTTTGCCATGTTCAAACTCCTCAACGGCAAGGACGCTGAGCCCAGCCGGTCCGACCAAACCCAGTACATTCCCCAGGACATGAAGAACGCCCCGGACAAGTACAAATACAGCGTGCAGTGGGCCATACAAAACAATGTGATTGCCGGCGCCAGGTTTCAGGGCGAACATCAAAGCAGCAGCTATAAGGTCTGGTTTTCACCCGGCCATACTGTCAACCGGGAACAGATGGCCGCCATGCTCTACAGCATGGCCAAGTATGACGGCCTGGACATTGAGAACGACAGCGCCTCTGTTCTCGACGCCTTCACCGACGGCTGGAGCGGCTCCGCCTGGGGGCAGAAAGCCCTGGCCTGGTGCGTAACCAACGGGTTCATGTCTGGCGTGGGCAACAACCGGCTTGCCCCCAAAGCCACCCTGACCTTTGGCCAGCTGGCGCAGATGATGATGAAATACGGCCAGTTCCGAACCCGGCCTGACGAAACCCCCGCGCCCACCGGCTCCCCTTCTCCCCTCCCCTCTCCTACCCCTTCTCCTGACGAACCCACGCCGTCTCCCAGCACAGACCCGGACCACATGGACCTGTCCGGCCCCTGGGACCATGTGCAGCCCATTGACGAGCTGCCTATTGGCGGTTATATAAAGGATGACCACAAGTACAATCGTTATAACGCTTGCATTGACACGGTCGATGGTATTCCCACGGATGAAGAAAAGCGAGCGTTCCTTCTGATTAACGAATATCGTGCCAGCAAGGGCATAGAGCCTTTGATTTGGGACCAGAGCGCGCAGGTTATTGCAGAGACGCGTGCTATTGAGGGTTACAAGTGTCATACAGATAACACAACTGAATATGGTCATACTCGCCCAAATGGTGATGACAAAAATGGCATGGAAACTGGCATCGTAATGGAATGGGCAAACATCGGCGGCCTCAAAGGAAAAAACTATGACCCATTCTGCTGGGAAAACGGATTCAAGGCCGATGAATACTGGGAAAACGAGTGGGGTTACCACACTGGCTACGGCCCCAAGGAAATAGTAGACGGCTGGATTGCAAGCCCTGGGCACAGAAACGCCCTCCTCAGAGATGCATCCAGCTACGCCGAATTATATGGCGCTGTAGCATATAGCCACTTTGACACAGACTTTGAAATTGATGAGTGGGGTAACAAAACAAACATCAATTACTGGTACTATGTTAGTATTGGAGTGAACGATTAACAACAAAAATAACACAGCCGTGATACTGCGGCTGTGTTATTTTTATCACATATGGTTAACCGGCCCGCCTACCCCTCGATCTCCTCCCCAATCCGCGCGATGATCCGCCCGTGGTCCAGCTCAACCACGGTGTCGCACAATGCGCGTATGTCCTCGTTGTTGTGGCTTGCCAGCAGGATGGTCTTCCCCCCGCTCCCGCAGCTGCCCGAACAGCCTGCGCATATCCTCTACCCCCTGATTGTCCAGGCCGTTCATGGGCTCGTCCAACAGCAGCAGCTCCGGGTCCTCCATAATGGCCTGGGCGATCCCCAGCCGCTGGCGCATGCCCAGCGAGTATTTGCGCACAGGCTTTCTGTTTTCAGGGTCCAGTCCTGCGGCGCGCATGGCGTTCTGCGCTGTGGACAGGTCCCGCTTTCCACGCAGGGCAAGCAGGTACAAAAGATTTTTCAGCCCGCTTTTGCCGCCGATAAAGCCCGGCGTTTCAATAATCAGGCCTATATTTTCCTGGGCCTTCGCCGCCTTCACCCGCGCGCCGTTGACCAGCACCTCCCCCGACGTGGGGGTCATGAACCCGCAGACGCACTTGAACAGCACGGTCTTGCCGGACCCGTTTCTGCCGATGATCCCGTGAATCTTCCCCCGCTCAAAGTCCAGGCTCACGCCGTCCAGGGCCTTGACCTCCCGGAAGCTCTTCGTCACATTCCTCACTTGGATGATATTGTCCATGTTGTCCTCCCTACTCCAAATCGCGCCTGCCGAATTTCCATACGGCGGCAAGGGACATGGCGGCAATTCCCCCTATCCAGACCATAAACACATAGGCCGGCCCGGGCGCGAAGCCGCTGTGATACCAGTCGACCCCCAGCAGGCCCGACCAGCTCAGGGGGGAAACAAATTGCAGCCACCGCCCGAAGGTGAACATCCCCAGGGAGTTGGCGAACAGCGCCATTGCCGTCAAAGCCCCTGCCGCGAATATCCCCGCCGGGCGGCTGACGAACACCCTGAAAAAGCAGACCAGCGCACCCAGAAACGCCGCCGGCAGCCAGATGCACAGCAGACTGGCCACCGCCGCCTCTACCGGCGTGAACAGCGACAGAATCTCTGGGGAGACAATGATGGACAGGCTCACCCCAGTTTGGGCCTGCGCCTGCCCGGAGGATTCCGCCAGGGTGTGCAGCAGCACGCCCCAGTCCGGGTCCCAGCGGATTTCCGGCAGCACGAACAGGATGGACATTGCCCACAACGCCGCCGCATACAGAAACGCCATGCCAACCACGCACAGCAGCTGCCCGGCAAAATAGGCCCTGCGGCCAACCCGGAAGACCATCAGGTCCGCGTAGCCGTCCGTCTCCCCCACGTCGGAGAACAGCAGCAGGCACAGGCCGTTGTTCACCACCTGCATAATGGGAAAGGACAGGAAAAAGGGATAGGCCCAGGGTGTGGCCGGAACCTGATAGAAGTCCGCCATGGCGCACAGGGGGGCGTAGTTGTAAAAGCTGAACACCAGCATCATGATAAGGATCAGCCACATTTTCGGGCTGCCCAGCTCCCTGCGCAGGAGGATGCCGCAGCAGCGCAGGCTGTTTTTCCCTTCACCCATGTTCCAGCCTCCTTTTCATGCGCAGGCGCCCCGCTATGCACATCAGCCCGCAGAGCCCGGCCGCGAGCAGAAGCTTTTCCAAAAGGGTCTGCCAGGGCGACAGGGTGCAGTGCACGCTCTCCACCCAGTTTACCGGGTGCCAGATGGATATGGGCGAGATCAGCTCTGTGGGGATGACGCGCATCACGGTCAGATGTATGGCAAGGGGCGCGGAGACGGCCACAAACGGGTTGGGCGCCAGTATGCTCATAAACATGCCCAACGCCCCGACCAACGCCCCGGACAGGGACATATGGAGAATATAGCAGAGCCAGCCCGTGAAAATGCGGCCCTCTAAAAACACCGCCTCATAGTCCACACTGGCGCAGGGCTGAAACCACGGCAGAAACATGCCGTTGCCCAGCACAAACAGCGTCAGCCCCAGCCCCACGGTCAGCAGCCCGGCCAGCGCGCTTGCCAGCAGCTTGGAGACCGTGTACCGGCCAACGCCCTCCCGCGCCGCCCAGTAGGGCAGGGCCCGGCTGTCCCAGTCCCGGGCAAGGCTCATGGAAAAGGGCAGGGCTGGCAGCACGAACAGGGTCAGCAGCGAAGCACCGTTGAATTGGGCCAGATACCAGACATTCACATAGGGGTCACGGCCTGAGAAATAGTTGGCGAGAATCCCCGCCACGCTCAGCTCCATCATCAGGGCCATAAGCAGGCCGCAGAGGGCCAGAGGCCAGGAGAACGCCTGCCTGAGCTGTACCAGTAGGGCCCGCAGAAATTTCATCGCATATCCGTCTCCCTCTCTAGAATCACGCCGCTGTAGGCGCTTACGGCGGCGGCCTCGTAGTCTGTGTAGTCGAAGCCCGCCGTGTTGCTGCCCTGCCCGGCCTTCTTCTCCACAGCGGTAGTGATTACCCAGGCCGGGCGGGCGTAGAGGTCCTTGCTGTCGGTGATGATCACATAGTTCAGCTCTAAGCTGATGATTTCGCTGTTCTCAAAGTGGATAG
>NZ_JBQISV010000133.1:0-4373 GCF_056800975.1 Acutalibacter sp. | reverse complement strand
GCCGGTGGCGTTGATACAGGGGACGGCGGTAAAGGCCAGCTTGCCGGCGTCGGTTCTGCCGCTGCCCGGGTCCAGAATGGCGTCCAGCCCCGGACGGCGGCGTTTGTCGATCTGTCTCAGGCCGGTTTGCACAATCAGCCGGTTTTCCCCGGTCAGGGGGACCGAATCCCCCACTGTGCCCACAGCGGCCAGGTCGGCGTATTTCTCCACCCGCTCCACAGCCTCCGGCCCGCCGCCCTCCATGGCGATGAGGAGCTTGAAAGCCACCCCCGCGCCGGAGAGCTCCTTATAGGGGCTTTCGTCCCCGGGCTGGTGGGCGTTGACCAGCGCGGCGGCCTGGGGGAGCTGCTCCTGGGGCTGGTGGTGGTCTGTGACAATCACATCCATGCCCAGCTTTATCGCGTAGGCAATCTCCTTGACAGCGGACACGCCGTTGTCCACTGTGACAATCAGGTCCACCCCCTCCCGGTTCAGGGTGTCCACCGCAGCCATGTTCAGACCATAGCCCTCGCTGCCCCGCTGGGGAATATAGAAGCTGACCTTGGCCCCCTGGTCCCGGAGATAGGTGAAAAGAATGGCCGTGGCCGTAACGCCGTCCGCGTCATAGTCGCCGTAGACCGCGATCTTTTCAAAGTCGTCCAGGGCGCGGCGCAGGCGGCTGACAGCTTTGTCCATGTCCTTCATCAGCAGGGGGTCGGCAAAGCTGCCGCTGTCCAGCATGGCGTGGGCCTGCTGGGGGGTGGCGCAGCCCCGGCCCAGCAGCAGCGCGCCCAAAAGGGGAGGGAGGCCCGCGTCCCTGGCCAGGGCCACAGCGGCGGTTTTATCAAAGGGAGAGAGCTGCCAGCGTTTCATGAATGCACCTTCTGGTCTGTGGGTATGGTTTCTTAAGATAAATTATAGCACAAAAGGCGGGGCGTTGCAAGTGCCGGGCACTTTATCAATGAAAGGGGCGCGCCCGGACACAGGAGCTTGGAGGGGCTTGCCTTCTGGCGGATTCTCAGGGCGTGGTCCCATAAGTGTTCGCACGGGCCTTTTGACAGATTTTTGCCAGCTTCTGCGCCAAAAATTCTTGAGGTACGCAGGGTACATAAGAGCTGCAAGCAAGTATGCGCATTTTTGACTGGAATCTGCTCAAAAGCCCGCATACGCAGCTTATGAGAGTACACCCCGGCAAGCAGCGGATGGGGAGGGGAAAGCTTCCGGCTCCCTCTTCGCCGGGACTGGCCGCAAAGCGAGGAAATCCCGCTCTTTATTCCCCAGAACCCTCAATTTGTTAACAGAATGAAAATTTGCCGGGTTATCATTGCACTTTCCGGCGAAATCGTGTACAATACCAAGTATGGTGATACCGGAACAGCGTGTTGCCAAGCAGGGTAATATGAAATGGAAAAGGAATGGCTTTTGGCTATGATTGACTTTACAGGGATCAAATGTCCCGTGTGCGGCAAGCCCTTTCGGGAGGAGGATGACATTGTGGTCTGCCCCCAGTGCGGCGCGCCCTATCACCGGGAATGCTATTTGCAGGCGGGCCAGTGTGTGTTTGACGACCTGCACCAGGCGGGAAAGGATTGGACCCCGCCGCCTCCCCCCAAGCCCGCCCCCTCGGCGGAGATTAAGGACCAGGAATGCTCTGCCTGCGGTGCGCTGAACGGCCACAGCGCGCTGTTCTGCGGCCGCTGCGGACAGCCCCTGAGGCCCTCCGGCGTTTACGGGGCCCCGCCTGCGTCCTCCGGCCAGGGCAGTTGGCCGGGCCAGGGCAGCTCCCCAGGCCAGAACAGCCGGCCGGGGCAGAGCGGCCAGCCGGACCAGAGCCCGCCCCCCTATAACCCCTATGGGACGCCCCCCCGGCCCTATGGCTCCATGCCCTTTGCCTTTGACCCCATGGGCGGCGTGAACCCCGCCGATGTGCTGGACAGCGGCGTCAGCTATGGGGACGCCTCGAAGCTGGTGAAGCAGAACACGGCCTATTATATGCCGGTCTTCCGGTATATGAAGCAGAGCGGGCGCAATAAGTTCAACTTTTCGGCGTTCCTGTTCTCCGGGGGCTGGATGCTCTACCGCAAGCAGTATAAATATGGGGCCATTGTCACGGCCCTTATGCTGCTGATTTACCTGCTGTACCTGGCGTCCTCTGTGTTTGTGGCCACGCCCACGCTGCTCAGTCTGATGGAGCAGGCGGGGATGGACGCCACCCGGGGCTTTGCCCCCACCAACGAGCAGATGATTGTCATTACCCAGCTGCTGACGGAGAATCCCCGCATGTATCTGGACATCTGCCTGCCCATGCTCTGCCTGCTGCTGATGCTGGCCGTGATGATTTTTGTGGGGCTGCGGGGCAACAAGATGTACATGAAGCACTGTGTGCGCACGGTGCGGCAGGTGAAGGCCGCCAATTTGGCCGACGAGCCCAACATGACCCTGGACGCCCGGGGGGGCGTGAACCCCTCCATCGCGGTGTGCATTTTTGTCTGCTACTTTCTGCTGGTGAATGTGGTCCCCCTGCTGCTTTGACAGAGCGGTTGGGCGGCAGACATGTCCCAGGAATGAGGGAAGCAATATTTTGTGTTTGACAGAAAGCCCCTTCCTGTCCATAAACGAAGCGTAGTTGGAGGGAAGGGGGGCGGCGGGAGCTTCACTTGCTCTTTTGTCAATGAAAAGGCAGTGTCAGCGGGTCTTGGTCTCCGTTGTATGTCACGGGATGGGAAAGGAGCGGGTCCGCCGGGCTCCTGCGTTCGCTGCTGTATTCAGATAGCTTTTTGCCCGCGCTGTCAGCTTTTTATGGGTCCTCCCGCTTTGTGGACTGTTTTGATTTACCCGCCCCTTGACACAGAAAGGAACGAGGAATATGAAAAAGATTCGTAAGGCCGTTATCCCGGCAGCGGGCCTGGGCACCCGGGTTCTGCCCGCCACCAAAGCCATGCCCAAAGAGATGCTGCCCATTGTGGACAAGCCCGCCATTCAGTACATTGTAGAGGAGGCCGCAGCCTCTGGCATTGAGGACATTCTGATTATTACCAACCGGGGCAAGGGCCTTTTGGAGGACCACTTTGACCGGGCCCCTGAGCTGGAAGAGCGTCTGTCCGCCGACCCGGGCAAGGCGGATGTTCTGCGGCAGGTGGTGGGCATCTCCCGGCTGGCCAATGTGTGGTATGTGCGCCAGAAGGAGACCCGGGGCCTGGGCCACGCGGTGAACTGCGCCCGGGCCTTTGTGGGGGGCGAGCCCTTTGCGGTGCTCTATGGCGACGATGTGATTATTGGCGAGGACCCGGCCTGCGGGCAGCTGATTCGGGCCTACGAGCAGTATGGCCTGGGCGTGGTGGGGGTAAAGGAGGTCTCTCCGGAGGCCATCCGCAAGTATTCCTCCCTGAAGGTGGAGCCCTTGGAGCAGGGCCGCTTCCGCTGCACCGACATGGTGGAGAAGCCCGCCCCCGGCCAGGAATTCTCTTTGTACTCCATTCTGGGGCGCTGCGTTCTGCCCCCGGATATTTTTGATATTCTGGACCAGACCCCTCCCGGCGCAGGCGGGGAGATTCAGCTCACCGACGCCATGAAGGCCCTGGCCCGCCGGGAGAGCATGATTGCGGTGGACTTTACCGGCAGGCGTTATGACATGGGCAGCAAGCTGGGCGTGATGCAGGCGGGGGTAGAGGTGGCCCTGGACCACCCGGAGATCGGCCCCGCCTTCCGGGCCTATCTGAAGGAGCTGGCCAAAGCCCTATGAAGCGGCTGGTCATTGTCAACGGCCCCATGGCTGTGGGCAAAACCACAGTCTGCCGGGAGCTGAAGAGGCTGGCCCAGCCCTGCGTCTTTTTAGACGGGGACTGGTGCTGGGACATGGAGCCCTTTGTGGTGACAGAGGAGACCAAAGCGCTGGTGATGGACAACATCACCTCTGTGCTGAGGCGTTTTTTGGCCTGCCCGGCCTTTGAGACCGTGATTTTCTGCTGGGTGCTTCACCAGCAGGAAATCATCGACAGCCTGCTGGCCCGGCTGGAACTGGCCCAGTGGGATTCGGTCCGGCAGGACACTGCCCGGCCGGACACTGCCGGAGTGCAGGTGCGGGTGTTCACCCTGATGGCGGACCCGGAGAGCCTGCGGGCTCATGTGGAGCGGGACACAGCCGCGGGGCTGCGCACCCCGGACGTTCTGGCCCGCAGTCTGGAGCGTCTGCCGCTGTATGAGCGGATGGACACAGAAAAGCTGTGGGTCAAGGGGCGTTCCCCCAGGGAGCTGGCAGAGGAGGTCATGAGGCGGCTGGGCTGACCCTCCGGGCCTAGAGTCTGTTTGAAAACCGGAGAAATGTCGGATTTTTGTCCCAAAACGAGGGCTTTCAAGGAAAAAACCGCAAGAAAGGCTTGCCGCCTTTCGAGGAT
>NZ_JBQISV010000132.1:0-4426 GCF_056800975.1 Acutalibacter sp. | reverse complement strand
AGACCTGCCGTTGGCAGCGGCAGGTGTGACGACCTGCAGGCTGAGCTTGTCAGAGATCATTGCCACAAACTCGCTGTTGGTGGGCTTGCCCCGGGTGTTATGTATGGTGTAGCCAAAATAGGAGTTGAGCACATCCACATCCCCCCGGTCCCAAGCCACCTCAATGGCGTGGCGAATGGCCCGCTCCACCCGAGAGCTGGTGGTGCTGTAACGTTTGGCCACGCTGGGATACAGCTGCTTGGTCACGGCATTGATGATCTCCGGGTCCTCAATAGCCATGATGATAGCGTCCCGCAGGTAGTGATAGCCCTTGATGTGGGCCGGCACGCCAATCTGGTGGAGGATCTCCGTCACCTGCACCCGCAGCTGAGGGTCGGCAGGCTGGGTATCGAAGTGCTTGCCCCTGGCAGAGTACAGGGAGAAGATCCGATCAATGAGCTCGGCTTTGTCGTAGGGCATCAGCACAAAATAGGCCGCGCCGGCGGACAGAAGCTCCCGCTCCAGCATAGGGGTTGTGTACGAGGAGGCGATCAGATACAAGGGCTTCTCCAGGGTGTTGTCCTGACTTACCGCATGCATCACCCCCAAAGCGTCCATGCCAGGCATGAACAGGTCCATCAGCACCACATTGGGCCGCTCCTGCCGGATGCGCTGCACCAGCCTTGCTCCGTCCCGCTCCTCAAAGGCAGTTTGGGCTCCTCGTTGGCGCAGTTTTTCCAACGCCTCTGCATCCCATTCGCCTTCTTCCGAACAAATCATCAGCTTTACTTGCTTATCCATGTGATTCCTCCTGGTGGAACATTTATAATGTAAGAAAATCTTACCATAATTAGCCTTTTCCTGCAAGTCCAAAACCAAATTTTCCACTGAAATACAGGAAGGAATCTTGTTTATTTTTGTCGGTTGATTTCCCCTGAGAATTAAGCGGCAAGTTTCGGCATATATTTTTTCAGCAGGCTGTACATCATCAAATAAACTGTGCCCGGTTTCCTTAAAGCTTTTCCTGAGACTTTATTCTTTAAAATCATTCTTTTAAAAAAAAGCGCTCCTGCCGGATACCCGGCGGGAGTGCTTCTTTTATAGAATGATATGGGACGATCCTCTCTGCGTTCCTCCTTACAAAAAGGTCAGCTGTTTCTCTTTCTGATCTCCTCCAACGGAGCCTTAGGCTGCCGGTCCATGTCCAGCAGGCCGTTCACCTCCTGGAACACATCCGTCAGCTGGGTATAACAGTAGCCGCTGAAACCCGGCAGTTCTCTAGCTCCCCGGGTAATGGCGCCAAAGCGTTCCAACAGGGCGTCTCCGTCGGCCACAGCGCCATGATACCCCCAGTTTTCGCCGCCGGCGTCCTTGGCCATGGCAATGCCCCCAAACTCACTGAAAATCTTGGGCTTGCCCCAGTGGCCGTAGCCCTGGGCGGTAATAATCTTTCCGCTGGGCGCGCCGTTCAGCACACCATCCTCGCTCTGATAGCCCGGCGACAGGTCCTGGGGCCAGGCTGTATAGTCGTGCACCGTGACAATATCCGTCTCCGCCTGCTCCCAGCCGTCATTGCCAGACACCAGCCTAGTGCCGTCCAGGCAGTGGACCATGTGGTACAGGCAGTCGTTCAGCTGCTGAGCCTCCCGCTGGCTCTGAATGGCCGGCACGCCCCAGGACTCATTGAGGGGGGTCCACACAATAATGGAGGGGTGGTTGTAGTCCCGGCGAATAGCCTCGCTCAGGTCCCGCATCAGATTGCGCTTCTCACTGTCCCGCAGCCAATAGGCGCTGGGCAGCTCGCTCCACACCAGCAGGCCCAGCTTGTCCGCCCAATACAGGTAGATAGGGTCCTCAAACTTCTGGTGCTTGCGGGCGCCGTTGTAGCCCATGGCCAGGGTGAGCTCCACGTCCTTCTTCAGAGCCTGGGCGCTGGGGGCGGTGAGCAGCCCGTCCTGCCAATAGCCCTGGTCCAGAATCAGCCGCTGGTAAAGAGGGGAGTTGTTCAGGGTAATCTTATCCCCCCACACCCCTACCTTCCGCAGGCCGAAATAAGTCTCCACCCGGTCGACCGTCTGCCCGTCCGCCAGGGTTTCAATGGTCAGGTCATAGAGACTGGGGGAGCCAGGCCACCAGCAGTGCAGGCCGCTGATCTCCTCGTCATGGCGGAGGAACAAGGTGGTGCGCACATAGCGGTCCGTGGTGAGGCCCACCTCCTGGCAGGCGGCAAGCTTTCCCTCAAAGGAGGCTGTCAGCCGAAGGGCGCCCCTCTTGGGCAGCTCGTTCAGGCTGACCTCTACCTGCACCGCGCCGTTTTCCACATCCGGGGTCAGCCGGAAGTCCAGAGGATAATACTCCCCCACTCCTTCCAGCCACACGCTCTGCCACAGGCCGGTGACAGGGGTATACCAGCAGGCAAAGGGCTCGGGGCGGTAGCTCTGCTTGCCCCGGGGCTGGTCAAAGTCCAGCCGGTCCTCGCAGCGCACGGTCAGGCTGTGGCGGCTCTCTGTCAGGCCGGTCACATCAAAGGTAAAGTCAGAGTAGCCGCCCTCATGGGTCCCCAGCAGCTGGCCGTCCAGCCAGACCTGGGTCCTGTAGTCCGCCGCGCCAAAATGCAGCAGCCGGCGCATGGACTTCAAATTCTCCGGCAGCTCAAAGGTCCGCTGATACCACACCACATCGCAGTGCTCCTGACTGTCAATCCCTGAGAGCTTGCTCTGGTAGGGAAAGGGGACCTCGATCCGCAGCCCACCGCCGTCCAGCCCAGAGGAGCGGTACCACTGCTCCGCCAGCCCCCGGTTCTCCCGGTCAAAGGCAAAGTCCCACTGCCCGTTCAGCGCCAGCCAGTTTTCCCGCACCCGGTCCGGGCGGGGGTATTCTCCACGAATGGGGCTTGGTAAGTTTGACATCATCTGTCAACCTCCTTCCTATTCAATCGAAATTTATTTTCAAAAACATTATCCATAGTTTAGCAACTTTCCCCTTCCGCGTCAATGCCCAAAGAGCAATATAAAAATTTTTTGCCGTTGAACCGGCAGCAGGCCTCTGCTCAGAATTTTCCTTTTCTTCCCTACTAAAATATTGTCGTACATATTGACATACCGCATCTCGCTTGGTAAAATACTCTTAATATTACATTATAATAGGTTTGGTACGCCTGACAGAAGCGGTGGCGGGCGTAATGGTTTACCACAGGAGGAGATTCAACATGTATCATTGCCACATCCGGTTCTGCATGCTTGGGGAGCCCTGCGAGGCTTTTACGGCTATTCAGGCCGCAAAGCCCCTGGAGAGCTTCACCCATGCTTTTACATGGGCGCGCATGGCGGACCAGGAGGGGATGGCAGCGGTCTCGCAGGCTGATGTGATCTTCGCCTGCTTGACGGAGGCGGACTTGAACGCGGTCCTCGCGGCTTTGTCGGCGGCAAAAAAGGAGAACGCCGAGTTGGTTCTCCTGGTTCCCGGCGGCGTAACCGGCCTTGCCGCCGGCTCTCTGCAGGCTGTTGCCAGCATATGGCCTGCGGAGCTCTCCTACCCGGAGGCCGCTTTCCGCTTTGCCCGCTGGCAGGAGGAGCGGAAAATCAAAACCGACTACTGGCAGACCAGCCAGTATCTGGAGGCCACCATCAACAGCGTCCCCAATCTGGTCTGGTACAAGGACAAGGACGGCGTTCATGAAAAGGTGAACGACAGCTTCTGCCACACGGTCAACAAAACAAAGGAGCAGGTTCAGGGCCAACGCCACGCCTATATCTGGGACGTGGACCAGGACGACCCTGCCTGCATTGAGTCAGAACGCCAGGTGATGGAGCAGGAAATGACCCTGATCTCGGACGAGACCATTCTCACCGGCGACGGCCAGCGGCTTCTGACCACCTATAAGTCTCCTCTCTACGACCTGGACGGACAGGTGATGGGCACTGTGGGCGTTGCCATTGACGTGACCCAGGAGAGGGCCTACGCCCGGGAGCTGATGCGGAAGTCCCATGTGCTTGAGTCTATTTTCACCTCTCTGGACTGCGGCGTGATGTGCCACAGCCTGGACGGCACTCAGGTGCTCAGCGTCAACCAAGCCGCTCTGAGCATTCTGGGCTATGACAGCCTGGAGGAGATGCTGTCTGACGGTTTTGACGTGGTGGCCCATTCTGTCGCCGAGGAGGACCGGGAGTCTCTGCGGGACGCCATCATGCAGCTGAAGCATCCTGGCGACAGCGTGAGCGTGGAATACCGGGTAGTGCACCCGGACGGCCAAAGGCTGCACATTATGGGCAATGTAAAGCTGATTGAGGAAAACAGCGAGCTGTATTACCAACGCTTTTTGCTGGACTGCACCGCCCAGAAGCTGGCGGAGCAGCGGGAACGGGAGGCTTTGGAGCTCCGCCAGATGGAGCTGGTCCACGCTTTGGGCAGCGACTATGCCCTGGTGTGCGAGTTCGACCTGGAGACC
>NZ_JBQISV010000131.1:0-4474 GCF_056800975.1 Acutalibacter sp. | reverse complement strand
GCCTCCGGTGGTGCCGTAGCGCACATGGCCCACCCCCATGTTTCCTTTAGGCAGGCGGCCCAGCGCCTCTGGGGTGAACACCTCTCCCAGCAGGCCAACGTCCTTATGGGACGCGAAGACGCCGTCATCGTTTATCACAATCCCGCAGCTCTCTTGTCCCCGGTGCTGAAGGGCAAAAAGGCCGTAATAGCAGAGCTCGGCCGCCTCCGCGCGGTCTGGCAGCCACACACCGAAAATTCCGCATTCCTCATGTATACTCATGCGCGCCTCTCCTTTATTCTCCGCTGGCCCCATAGTTTGCCAGCACTCTTGCCGACGGGTCGTCTACTTTACAGCCCTTCCATTCCGGGTTGGGCATCCAAAAACCATCGATTAGCTGTCCCTGGCCAGGATAGTATTTCTCAAACAACTCTCTATACAGCAGGGCTTCTTTCGTAAAGGGCCGGGCGTGGGTATAGGACTTGCTTTTTGCCTCAAACGCCTTGTCTGTGTAAAGCCCCTCGGCATACTCCTTCAAATAGTCCACCATAGAGTGGCCTACCGCGTCGGAAAAAGCCGCTTTTTCCCGCCAGAGAATTTCCTCCGGCAGAAAATCCCCCTGGGCAAAAGCCCTTCGCAGAAGATACTTGCCCTTGCCGTAGGTATTCAGCTTTTTCTCCGGGTCAACAGACATAACATACTCCACAAAGTCCAAATCGCCAAAGGGCACCCTAGCCTCCAGAGAGTTGACGGAGATACAGCGGTCGGCCCGGAGAACATCGTACATATGCAGCTCCCGGATGCGTTTCTCGGATTCCTTCTGGAAAGCCTGGGCGCTGGGGGCAAAGTCCGTATACTTATAGCCAAACAGCTCATCGGATATTTCTCCAGTAAGAAGAACCCGGATGTCTGTATTCTCATGGATATATTTGCATACCAGGAACATGCCCACACTGGCGCAGATAGTGGTAATATCGAATGTACCCAGAACCGCCACCACTGTCTCCAGAGCGTCCAGCACGTCTTGTCTGGTGATTATAACCTGGGTGTGGCTGCTGCCGATAAAGTCCGCAGCCTGCCGGGCATATTTCAGGTCTATGGCGTCTCCCTCCATGCCAATCGCAAAGGTGCGGATTGGCGTTTTACAGTACCGCTGCGCCACGGCGCAGACCAGGGATGAGTCAAGACCGCCGGAAAGAAGGAATCCCAGCTTCGCGTCTGAAACCAACCGCTTCTTTATGCCCGCGGTGAGCTTAGCCCGGATGTTTACGCATATCGTGTCCATATCATCGTGGCAGACCCTCTCGGTCCGGGAAATATCCCTGTAGGGGACAAACCTCCCGGCTTTGTAATAATGTCCCGGCGGAAAGGGCCGTATCTCCCCGCATAGGCCTATCAGGTCCTTGGGCTCGCTGGCAAAGAGCATGGCGCCGCTTTCCCCCCAGCCGTAGTACAGGGGACGGATGCCGATGGGGTCCCGGGCGGCTATGTACTCTCCTGTGTTTCCATCATATATGACACAGGCAAATTCCGCGTCCAGCAGGTTAAACATGTCGGCGCCATACTCCCTGTAAAGGGGCAGCAGTACCTCGCAGTCAGAGCCGCTTTGAAAGACGTATCTGTCTGCGAGCTGCTGTTTGAACTTTTCAAAGCCGTATAATTCGCCGTTGCAGACCACATAGCTGCCGTCCAGCTCAAAGGGCTGCATACCCTGAGGGCTTAGGCCCATGATAGCCAGGCGATGGAAGCCCATAAAGCCGTTGCCAGTATCGATAAACCGGGTGTCGTCCGGGCCCCGGGACAAGCTGCGGTCAAAGCATGCCTTTACAAGGTCAGGCTGGTTGCAGGGGCCGCAGCAGCTGATGATCGAACACATAAGAATCCCTCCGTGAAAGCGGAACAGGCGGGGTCACACCGAGCCCCGCTTTCTCCGCATGGCATATTATTCTACGTCCTGCAGCGCGTCATATCCGGTCTCGCCGGTGCGCACTTTCACTACGTCCTCCACATCATAGATAAATATCTTGCCGTCGCCGATATGGCCGGTATACAGCACTCTTTTTGCCGTCTCTACAACCGAGGAGACCGGTACCCGGCTGACAACGATATCCACCTGTATCTTGGGCAGAAGGCTGGCTTCCACCTGCACGCCTCTGTAATACTCGGGCTTGCCCTTTTGTACACCGCAGCCCAGCACATGGGAAACCGTCATGCCGGTGATGCCCAGGGCCATCATGGCGGACTTCAGGGCCTCGAACCGGCTCTCCCGGCAGATAATCTCAACCTTCGTGAGCTTGGGCACGCCGTCAGGAACTAGGGTGGGCTCTTTTTTCACCGGGATAGCTTCAGCGGCCGACGTGTCTCCGGTAACGGCTATGGCATTCCCGCAGCCGTAGTCCAGGCTCTCAACCGCTGGGGCAAAGTCCGCGTAGGCGCTTAGCAGGCCGTGTTCGGTGCTGTCAAGGCCCTTGATCTCCTCCTCCGGCTCAACACGCAGGCCAACGGTTCTTTTGATTATCGCAAACGTGACGGTCATCAGCGCAGCCGTCCAGGCAAGGATTGCCAGGATGCCCAGCAGCTGTACCCACAGCAGGCCGGGGTCGCCGGTGTAGAACAGTCCCCTGAGGCCTGCCGGAGCGTCAGGGTTAGCCAGAAGCCCCACAGCGGCGGTGCCCCATACGCCATTGGCAAGGTGCACGCCTACAGCGCCTACCGGGTCGTCGATGTGCAGCTTGAGGTCCAGGATTTCGACCACCGCGACCACCAGAATTCCGGAAACAATTCCCACAATCACCGAGCCCAGGGCGTCCAGGGCGTCGCACCCAGCGGTAATACCCACCAGGCCTGCCAAGGATGCGTTCAGACACATGGAAACATCCGGCTTACCATTCTTTATCCAGGTAAACAGCATGGTGGTAACCGTGGCCACAGCCGGCGCAATGGTGGTAGTCAGGAAAATAGAGGCCAGGGAGGTGTTGTCCCAAGCGGCCGCGCCGTTGAAGCCGTACCATCCAAACCATAGGATGAAACAGCCCAGAGCCCCCAGGGTGATGGAGTGGCCGGGTATGGCGTTTACCTTCTTCACCTTGCCTTCTTCATCCTCCATGTACTTGCCAAGCCTTGGACCCACCAGAACGGCCCCGATCAGCGCCGTGACGCCGCCCACGGAGTGGATGGCCGCAGAGCCGGCAAAATCATGGAAGCCCAGCTGGACCAGCCAGCCTTGGCTGTTCCAGACCCATCCGGCCTCAACAGGGTATACGAACAGGGAGATTACTCCGGAATAAATACAGTAGGACAAAAACTTGGTGCGCTCGGCCATAGCGCCGGAGACAATGGTGGCCGCCGTGGCGCAGAACACCAGATTAAACACAAAGCTGGAGGCATTTTCTTCAATAAAACCAGGAAAATTACGGAATATATCCAGGTTAGGTATACCGATAAAGCCCATCACGTAGTCCTCGGCCATCATCAGGCTGAAGCCCAAAAGTACGAACACCACTGTGCCAATGCAGAAGTCCATCAGGTTCTTCATAATAATATTGCCAGCGTTTTTGGCTCGGGTGAAACCGGTCTCCACCATAGCGAAACCAGCCTGCATAAAGAACACCAGGGCCGCGCCAATGAGAAACCAGACCCCGAATACCTGTGTGCTCACAGTTTCCGTCACCAGGGATATAATCTGCTCCGCTCCCATAATATCCACACTCCTTTAAGTTACAATGTTTTTACCTTACGCTGAAAAGTATATCGCCGTAGCTGGGATAGGGCCAGAACTCTTTGGCAGTGATGGTCTCAGCCCGGTCGCATACCATCCGAAGCTCCTTCATGTGCTTTAAGAGCACATCACGCACCGTGTAGCCCTGCTCCTCTACCGTGCCGGAGAGCTCTCCGACAGCTTCCTCCAGCTGGCCCGCGCGCTGAGAAATCTCATGGGCCAGCTGTGACAGCTCTTTTATTAAATCCAGCTCATAGGCACTGTCCAGCCCGGCGTCAAGGGATTTCTTTGCCGAGGCGGCCTCCAGCAGCTTTACGGTGTAGGTCTCTACTGCCGGGGCAATCTGGCGGCGGGCCATGCTGACCATAGTGTTTGCTTCTATGGTAACGGTCTTGACATAATTTTCCAGCATAATCTCACAGCGGGATTCCAGCTCCGCCCGGCTGTACACCCCTTGGGAGGTGAGCATTGTCACATTTTTTTCGTCCAACAGATGGGGCATGCAGTCCGGGGTGGTGGGATAGTTCAGCAGGCCGCGCTTTTTAGTGGCCTCCTCTATCCATGAACCGTCGTAGCCGTTGCCATTAAAGATGATATTCTTATGGTCCTTTATTGTTTTGCGTATCATCTCATGCAGGGCGGACTCGAAGTCCGCCGCCCCCTCCAGCCGGTCGGCGTATATCCTCAGGCTCTCGGCTACAGCGGCGTTCAGCATGATGTTGGCACAGGCAATGCTGTTGGAGGAACCCAGCATACGGAACTCAAACTTGTTGCCTG